>QZKM01000019.1 GCA_003599485.1 Gammaproteobacteria bacterium | reverse complement strand
AACCCGCCGCCACAGCCATCTGGGCGGCATTAGCCCCGAGGCGTTTGAGGCAGCCTCACAAACCGGTTCGGGGGTGTCCTGAATACCGTGGGAAGCCCACTTAGGCAACCTGAGAACTGTCGCTTTGCCGGACGGCACCAACATCGAATACCTCATCGACGGCCGCAACCGAAGGATTGGCAAGAAGATCAACGGTGCACTGGTACAAGGCTTCCTCTACCAAAACCAGCTAAATCCTGTTGCTGAGTTGGACGGCAGCGGTAACGTCGTCAGCCGCTTTGTATACGGCTCCAAGGCCAACGTCCCGGACTACATGATCAAAGGCGGCACAACCTACCGCATCCTCAGCGACCGCTTAGGCAGCCCGCGCCTGGTAGTCAATACCGGCACGGGTGACATTATGCAGCGCTTGGACTATGATGAATTCGGGAACCTTACCCAAGACAGCAACCCCGGCTTCCAGCCGTTTGGCTTTGCCGGAGGGTTATACGATCAACACACCAAGCTGACCCGCTTCGGAGCCAGAGATTACGACGCCGAGACGGGAAGGTGGACGGCGAAGGATCCGATCAGATTCCAGGGTGGGGATACAAACCTCTTCGGATATGTGCTGAATGATCCGGTGAATCAGGTTGATCCAAGAGGGCTGGATACGATAACACTAGGTGGGACGTTACGCATTCCATCATGGCTAGGAAAAATTGCTAACCCGGAAGTTCCCGGGCAAGGTGCCTTTTTCGGTCTTGCTTTCTCATTTCCAGGCTTTACGGGCGGCGAGTTCGATGCTGGTTTGTATTTTGGATTGCAGGCAGGAGGCGGAGATGTCGGCATTGGGCGAGCTACACTCAATGTTGGGTATCAGTGTGGCTCGGTCAAAGATATTGCCGGGGTGGGTGGGGAGGTTAGTGCACACTGGAAGTTCTTGGGCGGTTCAATTAATGTGGGTTCGGGGACAAATGTAACAGGTGGCTCTATAAACATTGGGCCAGGATACAACATTGGCACAGCTGGGACTTTGACTGGAACGCTGAGCCTTCGGAGCGGATTCACGCCTTTGCCGTAAGAGGAGCATGATGTCCTTATTCGATGGTATCGCGAAGATTAGCCGTAATATTTTTGAGTGGCAATCTAGGGTTTTACTTGGAGAGATGAACCTGGAATTTATTTTCGATCATCCGATGAATGAATTCGTGAGGAAAATTAATCTGATCGCGAAGAAAAAGCGGAGTTTCTGGACTTTTATTGTTGGGGGTTACATTGTAAAAATACATCACGACATGATCACGATAAAAAGATCGCTAAGTTTTGTGGGGGCGCATGCCTATTTTTACAGGGGACGCATGGAGCCTGTTGATGGCTCGACCCGTATTAGTGGAAAATTTTCTCTCTTACCCGGCTTTAGGTTTTTTGCATTAGCATGGCTTGGAGTGTGGCTAATTGGCGCCATCTTTTTCCTTGTGCATGGCCTGATTACTTGGGGGCGAATTATATTTGGATACTCATTTGGGTACTTAGAAAACTGGAGTGGAACTTATAGCCTTATACTTGTGGGAGTATCTATTATTCTTTTAGCATCTTTTGTTTTTGTGATGAGGTTAATGAGATTTATATCTGATAGCCCGAATCGTATTTTGAAATTTTTTGTGTCAGAGGGATTTGCAGTAAAAAGCTCATTGCCTCTGACGGCTACATGACTAAGGGAAGTATCATCCGAGCCCGGTAGATACTGTCCTCCCTGTCAACAATTCTTCATGCGCTTTGTCCGTCGCGTGCGGCTTTCAAAACCAGGGCGTCGAATTCTTCCGCGCTCATCAGGCCGTGCGCGGCGACGATGTCGCGTACCGGTTTGCCGGTTTTTTCCGACTCTTGCGCGAGTTTGGCCGCCTGGGCGTAGCCGATCTGCGGGTTGAGCAGGGTGGCGAGGCCTACGCTGTTGTGCAGGAATTCCTTGCAGCGTTCCCGGTCAACGGTCAAGCCCTTGAGTCCGTATTCCGTAGCCGCGTGGATGGCGCGGGTGAGCCATTCCATGGCGTCGAACAGCGCCGAGCCGAGCGCGGGCATCATCACGTTCAGTTCCAGTTGCCCGGCCTGGGTCATGAGCGCGATGGCGTGATCCTGTCCCTGCGCCTGATAACACACCTGGTTCAGCATCTCGAACATGACCGGATTCACCTTGCCCGGCATGATGCTGGAGCCGGGCTGCACGGCGGGCGGGATGATCTCGCCGATTCCGGTGCGCGGGCCGGAGGCGAGCAGGCGCAGATCGTTGCTGATGCGCGTGAGCTCCAGGGCGAGGGCGCGCACGGCGTTGCTCACATTTTGCAGGTCAAGCATGGATTGCATCTGCGCGGCGAGGTCGCTCGCCGGGTGCAGCGGCTCGCCGGTCAGGCGCGCAAGTTCGATTGCCGCTTTTTCCGTGTAACCGGGCGCGGCGTTGAGGCCGGTGCCGGCGGCGGTGCCGCCGAGGCCGATTTCGCACAACGGCGCGCGCGTATCATCCAGGCGCTGGATGCAGCGCTGCAAGGTCCAGGCATAGGCGTTGAATTCGCGCCCCAGGGTGGTGGGCACGGCGTCCTGCAGGTGGGTGCGCGCGCTTTTCACCGTGTCTTTTTCCTGCGCGCCCAGGCGGGAAAATTCCCCGGCCATGGCGCGCACGGCGGCGATGAGGCGCGGCAGCTTGGCGAGCGCGGCGAGGCGCAGCGCGGTGGGGATGGTGTCGTTGGTGCTCTGCCCCAGGTTGACGTGGTCGTTGGGGTGGATGGGCTGGTACGCGCCGCGTTCGCCGCCCAGCGCCACGTTGGCGAGGTTGGCGATCACCTCGTTTACGTTCATGTTGTGGCTGGTGCCGGCGCCTGCCTGGAAACGATCCACCACGAACTGATCGAGATGCGCGCCCGCGAGTATCTCATCGCAGGCGGCGATGATGGCCTGCGCCAGACGCCCCTCCAGCACGCCGCACTGTTGATTGGCTGCGGCCGCAGCGCGCTTGATGCGCACCTGGGCCAGGGTGAAATCGCGGTCGGGGCCGCGCCCGCTGATGGAAAAATTGGCCAGCGCGCGCGCGGTCTGGATGCCGTACCACGCCTCGCGCGGAACCTTGTACTCGCCCAGGCTGTCTCTCTCTATGCGAAAACTGTTATCATTCATTGTTATTTGTAGTGACTCGGGAAGCAAGGTTTTATCATGCGCAGATACATAAGCATAATAGGGTTGTGGTTATTCGTGGCGGCCGGTGGCGTTGCCCTGGCTCAGGATTTTACCCTACCTGACGCCCAGGGCGTTAATCACCGGCTGTCGGATTACCGCGGCAAGTGGGTGGTGGTGAACTATTGGGCGAGCGACTGCCAGCCGTGCCTGGACGAGATGCCTGAGCTTTCCGCGTTTCACGACCGGCACAAGGATAAAGACGCCGTGGTGCTCGGCGTCAACATGGACGGCATGGATGCTCCGGTGCTGCGCGAGTTCGCCGAAGATCATTTCCTGAGCTATCCGGTGCTGCGCGCGAGCGTGAATTACCAGTCGCCGCTGGGCCCCATACCGGGCTTCCCCACCACTTACCTGATTTCACCCGCGGGAGACATCGCGGCCTCGCATCTCGGCGGCCTTTCGAGCGAAATGATCGAGCAGTTTATCCGGAAGCAGGGGCCGCGTTCCGTGGTATCCGTAAAACGCTGAACGATTTTTCTCCGCCGCCGTGAAGCGATGCACGCGTTATCGGGTGTCGGGGCGGGTGCAGGGCGTGTTTTTCCGCGCCTCGGCGCGCGAACAGGCGCTGGCGCGCGGGCTGACCGGCTGGGCGCGCAATTTGCCGGACGGAAGCGTGGAGGTGGTGGCGTGCGGCGAGGAAACCGGACTGAAGGCGTTGCACGGCTGGCTGCGGGCCGGGCCGCCGCGCGCGCTCGTGACAGAGGTGCGCGCCGAGCCGATGGAGTGGCTCGATATCAGCGGATTTGAAACCCGTTAAGATTCTCTTTCCCCATGGACTTCCTGCCGGTTTTTCTGAACATCAGGGGTAAGCCGTGCCTGATTGCGGGCGGCGGCGAGGTCGCGGTGCGCAAGGCGCGGCTGCTGCTCCGCGCCGGTGCGCGCGTCAGCGTGGCGGCGCCCGCGCTGGGCTCTTCCCTGCAAGAGTTGGCAGCGCAGGGAAAAATTACCCACCACGCGCGGGAAGTCAGCGCGCATGATCTGAACGAATGTGCGCTGGTCATCGCGGCAACGGACGATCACGCGGTCAATCAGCGCGTATCCGAGCTGGCTGCGCAAAAAAACATCCCGGTCAACGTGGTGGATAACCCCGCATTGTGCAGCTTTATCATGCCCTCCATCGTGGATCGCTCGCCGGTGCTGATTGCAGTGTCTTCCGGCGGAGCAGCGCCGGCGCTCACGCGCCTGTTGCGCGCGCGGCTGGAGACCCTGATCCCGGCGGCATACGGGCGGCTGGCTGCGCTCGCGGCGGAGTTCCGCGGCAAGGTCAAACAGCGTTTTGAAAAACCGGAGCAGCGCCGCCGCTTCTGGGAAAGCGTGTTGCAAGGCCTTGTCGCGGAACGCGTGTTGAGCGGCCAGGATCAGGCCGCGCGCAGCGCGTTGCAGACCGCGCTGGATAGCGGCGCGGACGCGGACGTTGGCGGTGAAGTCTATCTGGTCGGCGCGGGGCCGGGCGATCCCGACCTGCTTACCTTCCGCGCGCTGCGCCTGATGCAGCAGGCGGACGTGGTGCTCTATGACCGCCTGATTCCGGAACAGATATTGAATCTGGTGCGCGCCGAGGCCGAGCGGATTTACGTCGGCAAAAAGGCCATGCAGCACACGGTGCGCCAGGAAAAAATCAATGAACTGCTGGTGCAGTACGCCCGGCAGGGCAAGCGCGTGCTGCGGCTGAAGGGCGGCGATCCGTTCATCTTCGGGCGCGGCGGCGAGGAGATAGATACGCTGGCCGAGCACGGCATTCCGTTTCAAGTGGCGCCGGGCATTACCGCCGCCTCCGGCTGCGCGGCCTACGCCGGTATTCCGCTCACGCACCGCGATTACGCGCAGTCATGCGTGTTCGTCACCGGCCATCTCAAAGATGGCGGCATGGATTTGAACTGGAACGCGCTGGTGCAGCCGCAGCAGACCGTCGTCGTGTACATGGGCCTGCTCGGCATGGATGTGTTGTGCCGCGAACTCATCGCGCACGGCATGTCCGCCGCGATGCCCGCTGCGCTGATACAGCAGGGCGCCACGCGCGCCCAGCGCGTGCTGATCGGCACGCTCGGCACCCTGCCGGACATCGTGCAACAGACGGAAGTACATGCGCCGACGTTGATTATCATCGGCGAGGTGGTGCGCCTGCACCGGAAGCTCGCCTGGTTTGCGCCGCAATGACGCCGCATATTGAAATCAGCGTGAGAGAGCAGCGCCTGCGTCTTTATGAGAACGGCAGGGCGCTCATGGATGTCGCGGTGAGCACGGCGAAAAAAGGCGTGGGCGAGATCAACGGCAGTGAATGTACCCCGCGCGGCTGGCATGTGATCCGCGCCAGGGTGGGCGCGGGCTGCCCGGCAAATACGGTATTTGTCGAACGCCGGCCCACGGGCGAGATGTATACGCCGGAGTTGCGTAAAAAATTTCCGCAACGCGACTGGATACTCACGCGCATTTTGTGGTTGAGCGGCGGTGAGCCGGGCAAGAACCGCCTCGGCCGGGTGGACACCATGCGGCGCTATATTTACATCCACGGCTGTCCCGATGAAGACGTGATGGGCGTGCCCGGCTCGCATGGCTGCGTAAAGATGCGCAACAGCGAAGTGATAGAGTTATTCGACCGCGCCGCCGTTGGCACGCGCGTGTTGATTAAGGAGTAAGTTATGCCGCTCGGCCCCGTGATGCTCGATCTGGCCGGTCTGGAATTAAGCCCGGAGGAACGCGAGCTGCTGCGCCACCCCGCGGTGGGCGGCGTCATTCTGTTCACGCGCAACTATCACTCGCCGGAGCAGGTTACAGCGCTCGTCAGCGCGATTCACGCCCTGCGCGAGCCGCGCTTGCTGGTGGCGGTGGATCACGAGGGCGGGCGCATACAACGTTTCCGCGCGGGCTACACCGCATTGCCCGCGGCGCGGCGGCTGGGCGAGATGTATGACGCCAGGCGCAGGCGCGCCAAACAGCTCGCAGAGCAATGCGGCTTTGTCATGG
This sequence comes from Gammaproteobacteria bacterium, assembly GCA_003599485.1. Taxonomy (GTDB): domain Bacteria; phylum Pseudomonadota; class Gammaproteobacteria; order SURF-13; family SURF-13; genus SURF-13. The sequence goes on along the minus strand of QZKM01000019.1, from coordinate 68,963 downwards.
CGAGCGAACTGCGCACGGCGGGCGTGGATTTCAGTTTCGCGCCGGTGCTTGATCTCGATCGCGGCGTGAGCGCGGTGATCGGGGATCGCGCCTTTCACAGCGACCCGGAAATCGTCGCGGACCTCGCGCACTCTTATATGAGCGGTATGCAACAGGCCGGGATGGCGGCGACCGGCAAACACTTTCCCGGACATGGCGCGGTGGCGGCCGATTCCCATCTCGCCGTGCCGGTGGATGAGCGCCGTTACGAGGATATTTACTCCGAAGACATCGTGCCGTTCGAGCGCATGATTCACTATGGGCTTGCCGCCATCATGCCGGCACATGTGATTTATTCCGCCGTGGATGAGGCGCCCGCGGGTTTTTCCGCGTTCTGGCTGAAAGACGTGCTGCGTTCACGGCTCAATTTCCAGGGCGTGATCTTCAGCGACGATCTCAGCATGGAAGGCGCGGCCACGGCGGGCGGTTACACCGAACGCGCACGCGCGGCGCTGGATGCAGGCTGCGACATGGTGCTGGTATGCAACCGGCGCAACGCGGCGATTGAGGTCATTGAAAGCCTGGAGGGGTACAGCGATCCCGTCGCGCACCTGCGCCTGGCGCGCATGCACGGGCGCGGGGTCTGGAGCAGCGACGCGCTGCGCCAGAGCACGGTCTGGCGGCAGGCGGTGAAAGAACTTCATGCCCTTGCCGGCGCTGGTGCAGGCACGCTGCCCCTTTTATAATGTTAAAATAAAACATTCCATGCCCGTCACCGCCCAGGAAGCCCAGCAGGTCTACGATCAGGCCGATCTGCTTTATTCAGAAGAGCAAGTGGAACAGGCGCTCGCGCGCATGGCGGCTGAAATCAGCCTCAAGCTCAAGGGGCGTGATCCCTTGATATTGTGCGTGATGACCGGCGGCCTGATCGCCGCCGCGCGCCTGGTTACCCGCCTCGATTTCCCGCTGCAAATAGATTATTTGCACGCCACGCGCTACGCGGGCGACACGCAGGGCGGACGATTGAAGTGGGTGGTCAAGACCACCCATGCGCTGGCCAACCGCGAGATACTATTAATAGATGACATCCTGGACGAGGGCGTGACGCTGGCAGCGCTCATCAGGCACTGCAAAAACGCCGGCGCGCGCGCCGTGTACAGCGCGGTGCTGATAGAAAAGCAGCGCGAGCGCAAGCATGAACTGCGCGCCGACTTTGTGGGATTGAGTGTGCCGGATCGCTACGTGTTCGGTTACGGCATGGATTACAAGGAGTATTGGCGTAATCTTCCCGGCATCTACGCCGTCAAGGAGCAGAGCTAAATGGCGCAACTCGCAATCATCGGCGGTACCGGCCTCACCTCGCTCAAGAATCTCACGATCACGCACCGTGAGGTGATGCATACCCCCTACGGTGAGCCGTCCGCGCCGCTTACCCACGGTTTGCTGTCCGGGAAAAAGGTGGTGTTTTTGCCGCGTCATGGGCCGGGGCACACCATCCCGCCGCACATGATCAACTACCGCGCCAACCTGTGGGTGCTGAAACAGATCGGCGTGCAAAAGGTCATCGCGGTGGCGGCGGTGGGCGGCATACGCGCCGATCTCGTGCCGGAGAGTCTGGTCATCCCGCATCAAATCGTGGATTACACCTGGGGCCGCTGCCACAGCTTTTTTGAAGGCAAGGACAGCGGCGTCAAGCACATTGACTTCACCCATCCCTATAGTGAAAGCGTGCGCAAGGCGCTCATCGAGGGTTGCAACAAGGCAGGGCTTTCCCGCAGCGAGCACGCGGTGTACGGCGCGACGCCCGGCCCGCGTCTGGAGACCGCCGCCGAGATAGACCGCATGGAACGCGACGGTTGCGACATCGTGGGCATGACCGGCATGCCCGAAACCGCGCTCGCGCGCGAACTCGATCTGGATTACGCCGCCTGCGCGCTGGTGGCGAACATGGCGGCGGGCCGCGGTCCCGGCGATATCACCATGCAGGACATCGAGCGTCACATCAAGGCCGGCATGAACAAGGTGCGCCTGCTGCTGGAGCACACCATCCCGCTTATTTAAGGAAGCTCTGAATAAGTCCATCCTGGACTTCTCAGAGCACGAAAAGCAAAAACGTGGTTTTTGCTTTTCTTCATTTTACAATCACATGCGTGATTGTAAAATGGCGGTACCTCCCTGTACCGCAGAAACCTCTGACTTAATCAGAGACTCTCTAAATTATGACTGTAAAAAGCGTACTGCGCATGGGTCACCCGCTGCTGTTGCAGAAGGCGGCGCCGGTCACCGGATTCAATACTCCGCAGATCGACGCCTTGATCGCCGACATGTTCGACACCATGGCGGCGCAAAGCGGCGCGGGCCTCGCCGCGCCGCAAATCGGCGTCAGCCTGCGGGTGGTGATCTTCGGCGTGGACAGGAATCCGCGCTATCCCGATGCCGAACCCGTGCCTGCCACCGTGCTCATCAACCCAGAAATTGAAATTCTGGGCGACGAACAGGACGAGATGTGGGAAGGCTGTTTGAGCGTACCCGGCATGCGCGGCCTGGTCGAGCGTCACACTCATCTGCGTTACACGGGTTATGACGCGCAAGGCGCGCGCTTCGAACGGGTAGCCCACGGCTTCCACGCGCGCGTGGTGCAACACGAGTGCGACCACCTGGACGGCATACTCTACCCGCGCCGGATCAGGGATTTTCGCCTGTTCGGGTTTACCGAAGAGCTGTTCAGGGACGCGGCGATAGAGTCAGCCGCCGTAGACCCAAGCTAACGCCTTGCTCGTAACTGAATTACTTTCTTGCGCCAAGCTGAGAGCCGATATTCCAGAAATACATGTCTACGAGTTTCATGATGGGGTATGTAATTCCGGTTTTGGCAATGACACGTTGAGCATCTAGTATTTCTTTGGAGTTTTGTCGATAAAAATCGAGCAACATACCGTAGCTATGCTTACTGAATGATGTAAATGGCTTTTTCAGGTAACGAACCCCATCAATGAAGTAGCGATCATAAGCCGGAGTGCAGCCCATAGTGCCAAGAAGAATCTTGGTTATTAGCGTATCCGTAGGGCTTGCCTCCTTAGGCCCGCCATTAATCTTGCCTGCCGATCTCTTGTATATATCCTTCAAATAGTTTGCTAGATCGAAAAGCAGGGTTATTTCTGGGCTATCGTTATGAAGCGAATTAAAACTTAGCCGCCATAACGGGGAATATTTTTTGCTCAAGAGTTCCTGTACTACAGGAATGTGGATTCTGTAATCCTTCCACAGCAGGAAGGACGATCCTCTATACATTCCCCAACTTGCGAGATAAAACGCAAGATGCAGAGAAGCCGTATCAACATCCTTCTCTGTGCTGAAAGCAGCATGGTTCCTGAAGTGCAGGAAGCAATGTTCCCATGATAAATAACGGTGGTTCTTGTCCCTTTCAAGCTGCTGGTGAAATGTAAGAATGTTGTGATGGATATTCGTTATTATTTGCATGTACTTGCAGCCTCATTTCCTAGTGTGTGTGGCGCCAATGTCTGCAACAACTGTTCGATGATGTGAATGCGTGCAGTGGTATCCGGTAGAGGCTTAATGATACGCAATTTATCCCGCCCATCTAGTTTGTACACCTTGGGTTGTTTCTGGATCAGTTCGATAATCCTCATCGGATCAACTGCGGGGTGGGGGCTGAAGCTGATGCGGGCGCCGGTTTCGCCGGCTTCGATCTTGCGGATGCCGAGCGGCCTGGCCTTGAGCTTGAGTCCGGCGATATTGAACAGGGTTTTGGCGGCCTCCGGCAGCAGGCCGAAGCGGTCTATCATTTCCACCTGTAACTCGCGCAGTCCGGTTTCGTTTTCCGCGCTGGCGATGCGCTTGTACAACACCAGCCGCGCGTGCACGTCGGGCAGATAGTCTGCCGGAATCAGCGCGGGCGCGCGGACGTCTATCTCCACGCCCTGATCCGGCGGACGTTCCAGGTCAGGTTCGCGCCCCTCCTTGAGCGCGCGCACGGCGCGTTCCAGTAAATCGGTGTAGAGCGTGTAGCCGACTTCCTGTATCTGGCCGCTCTGTTCTTCGCCGAGTATTTCACCGGCGCCGCGGATTTCCAGATCGTGCGCGGCGAGGGTGAAGCCTGCGCCGAGCTCCTGTATCGCTTCGATGGCCTCCAGGCGCTTGATCGCATCGGCGCCAAGCGCGTGCCGTTCGGGGATGATGAGATAGGCGTAGGCGCTGTGATGCGAACGGCCCACGCGCCCGCGCAGTTGATAAAGCTGCGCCAGGCCGAATTTGTCGGCGCGGTTGATGATGATGGTGTTGGCGCTCGGCACGTCTATGCCGCTCTCGATGATGGTGCTGCACAGCAGCACGTTGAAGCGCTGGTGATAGAAATCGAGCATCACCTGCTCCAGTTCGCGCTCGCGCATCTGGCCGTGCGCGATGCGCGCGTTCGCCTCCGGCGCCAGCGTCTCGATCTCGCGCAGCATGGCGGGCATGGTGGCGACATCGTTGTGCAGGAAATACACCTGGCCGCCGCGCAGGATTTCGCGCAGCAGCGCCTCGCGCAGCCAGGTCTTGTCCCATTCGCGCACAAAGGTCTTGACCACCAGCCGGCGCGCGGGCGGGGTGGCGATGATGGACAGCTCGCGCAGGTTGGCGAACGCCATGCCCAGCGTGCGCGGGATCGGGGTGGCGGTGAGGGTGAGGATGTCCACCTCCGAGCGCAGTTGCTTGAGGCGCTCTTTATGGCGCACGCCGAAACGGTGTTCCTCGTCAATAATCACCAGGCCGAGACGCTTGAACTGCACATCGGGGCTGAGCAGCTTGTGCGTGCCGATCACGATATCCACCGTGCCCACGGCGAGTCCCTGCAAGGTTTGCTGCTGCTGTTTAGGCGTGCGCAGGCGCGACAGCACCTCGATACGCACCGGCCAATCCGCGAAACGGTCCAGAAAAGTTTGATGGTGTTGTTGCGCGAGCAGGGTGGTCGGCGCGAGCAGCACCACCTGCCTGCCGCCCTGCGTGGCGATAAACGCCGCGCGCAGCGCGACTTCGGTTTTGCCGAAACCCACGTCGCCGCACACCAGCCGGTCCATGGGCTTGCCGGATTGCATGTCGGCCAGCACGTCGTGAATGGCCTGCAACTGGTCAGGCGTTTCTTCAAACGGAAAGGCCGCCGCGAAGGCGGCGTAGTGCGCATCCGGGGCGGCAAAGGCGTGGCCCTGGCGCGCCGCGCGCCGCGCGTGACTCTCCAGCAGCTCCGCCGCCACGTCGCGCGCGCGCTCCAGCGCCTTGCGTTTGGCGCGCTCCCACTGTTCGCCGCCGAGCTTGTGCAGCGGCGCATGTTCCGGATTCACGCCAGTGTAGCGGCTGATGAGATACAATGATGAAATGGGCACGTAGAGCTTGTCGCCGCCCGCGTATTCCAGGGCGAGAAACTCCGCCTCGACGCCGCCGGCGGTGAGCGTTTGCAGGCCGAGATAACGGCCCACGCCGTGCTGTTCGTGCACCACGGGATTGCCGATGCGCAGTTCGGCCAGGCTCTTTACCACGCCCTCCACATCGCGGCGCGCCGTTGCGCGCCGCCGCCGTTGCACGGCCTGTTCGCCGAACAACTGCGGCTCGGCGATCACCGCAATGGAGGGGTCGTCGAGCAGCAGGCCCTGTTCCAGCGGCGCGACCGTGACGCCCAGGCGCGCCTCGCTGTTTAAAAATTCCGGCCAGCCGGGAAATGCCGCCGGATGGAGATTTTCCGCCGCAAGCAATTCCAGCAGCGCCTCGCGCCGCCCCGTGCTTTCAGCGGCGAACAACACGCGTCCGCTGAAGCTTTCCAGAAACTGCCGCAAACGGTTCAGCGGATGCGCGCTGCGCGCTTCCAGGGCAAGCGCGGGAGGCGGTTGCGTGGCGTAGCGGACGGCGGCCTTTGCACCGGTTTCCTGCTCGCTCCAGACGATGTGCGGACGGGCGCCGGTGGCGCCAAATACCTCGCGGGTTTGCAGAAATAATTGGCCGGGGGCGAGCAGGGGACGCTCGCGGTCGTAGCGTACCTGTTCGTAACGTTCGTTCGCCTCGCGCCAGAATTTATCCGCCGCCCGCTCGACGTCCTCGCTGTAAAGCACCAGGCAGGCGTCCGGCAGGTAATCGAACAGGGTGTGGGTACGCTCGAAAAACAGCGGCAGGTAATATTCGATGCCGGACGGCGCAAGCCCCTGGCTCACGTCGCGGTAGAGCGGGCTTTTTTGCGGATCGCCTTCAAAGTGTTCGCGGAAGTTGTGGCGGAAGCGTGTGATGCCCTGTTCGTCGAGCGGAAACTCATGCGCGGGCAGGAGCCGCACCTGCGGCACTTTGTCCAGGGTGCGCTGGGTCTCCGGATCGAAGCGGCGCAGGCTTTCGATCCGGTCGTCAAACAGGTCTATGCGGTACGGCGCGGCGCTGCCCATGGGGAATAAGTCAATCAGGCTGCCGCGTATCGCGAACTCGCCGTGCTCCATGACTTGCGAGACGCAGCGGTAGCCGTTCGTCTCAAGACGCCGGCGCATGGCGGCTGAATCGAGCGTTTGCCCGGTGTCGAGCACCAGGCTGCGCGCTTCCAGGTATTCGCGCGGCGCGAGCCGGTGCATCAGGGTTTGCACCGGCGCAATGAGGATGCCGCGCGTGAGCGCGGGCAGACGATGGAGCGCGGCCAGCCGCCCGGAAATGATGTCGCTGTGCGGTGAGAAGCTGTCGTAAGGCAGGGTTTCCCAGTCCGGGAAGTGCAGTAACGGCGGTGTGTCGTCCCGCCCCAGGTAAAAGCGCAGTTCCTCTTCCAGGCGCTGGGCCGATGGCGTGTCTTCGGCGATCACCAGCAGCAGCCCCGCGTGCGCCTGCGCCGCCCGGCTGATGACGAGGCCGCGCGCGCTGCCGTGCAAGCTTTCCCAACGCACCCATTGCGCGGTGGCGCCGGGCAGGGCGGGGTGCAGTGGGCCGGGTTTCCCGGCCGGATTAATTTGCGGCATCACTGCTGCGGACAGGCGTCAAGACGTTTCCTTCGGCTCGGCTGTATTCCATTCCGGCAGGGACGCGACCAGCACCGCGCCGAGCAGGGTAATGAACCAGGACAAATAAATCCAGATCATGAACACCGGCAAAGTGGCGACGGCGCCATAAATCAGTTCGTAAGAGGAGTAGTGCAGCACAAACACGGCAAATGCGCGCTTGGCGATTTCAAACAACACCGCGGCGAACAGACTGCCGATCAGGGCATGACGCCATTTCACCGGGGTATTCGGCACCACGGTGTAAAGCAGCATGAAGGCCAGGGTCTCAAACAAAAACGGCAGGCTTTTAAACGCGAAGGCGCGGAAGCCGTGCAGGATTTCACTGCCGGCAAAAAGCGGCAGCGAGAATACATAGGAACTGAGCGACAGGCTGATGCCGATGAGGATCGGCCCCAGGGTGAGTATGGCCCAATACGTCAGAAAGCGCTGCAACACCTTGCGCCCCCTGGTCACGCGCCAGATATTGTTGAAGGCTTGCTCGATCGTGGCGAGCAGCAGCAATGCCGTGATGAGCAGAAATACCAGGCCCGCCGCCGTGAGCTGCGCGGATTTTTTTGCGAATTGGTGCAGATAGTTTTGCACCGCCTCGCCCGATGCGGGTACGAATTGGCTGTAAATGAAGTCCTGCGCCACCGCCATCCATTTTTCGAAAACGGGGAACACGGAGAACAGCGCAAACACCACGATGGTAAGCGGAACGACGGAGAGCAGCGTGATAAAGGCCAGACTCTGCGCCACGCTGTTGCAGCGATCCTGCGCAAGGCGCTGCTTCACCAGCCGCGCGAAGCGCCGGAACTGATGGAGCCTCTGCAAAATTTCCGGTGCCCGCATGGGTGAAGGCCTGTGATGGTGAGTGCTTGCAAGGAAGCGGGTCTGGATTTTAACCCAAAACTCCGCAGCCGATGGGAACATCCGTCACGGAGCATAAGACTGTCAGATAAGATATTAATTATAAAATATATCAGGCGCGTCTGCTTGAAAATCCCGTCCGCCGGGATTACCTTAATTTCAGCGGGGCGATGATGCTGTTTCCCCGGCATCCCTGTCTGCTTAACAGACTGGTAAGCACCCTGGTTTCGGTTACAATCATTTGTCATGGCGACACGCAAGCGAGAAAACCAGCATGACGGCGGCGGGGTGGCGCTGCAAGAGGCCAAGCCCAGGCTGGCGCAGCCGCCGCTGTATAAGGTCATGTTGATGAACGACGATTACACGCCGATGGAGTTTGTGGTACAAGTATTGCAGACCTTCTTCGGCATGGCGCGGGAAAAGGCGGTGCAGGTGATGTTGCAGGTGCACACCCAGGGCAGCGGCGTGTGCGGGGTGTTCGCGCGCGAGGTGGCCGAGACCAAGGTGGAGCAGGTGAACGACTTCTCACGCCACCATCAGCACCCGTTGTTATGTACCATGGAAAAGGCATAAACTAAACTTGTAGTGAGGTGAGTGGTCTTAGGAATAAGCCCCGGAACGATCATGCTAAGCAAAGAGCTCGAATTTACCCTCAACACCGCGTTCCGCGAGGCGCGCGCCAAGATGCACGAGTTCATGACCGTGGAGCATCTGGTGCTGGCGCTGTTGGACAACGCGGCGGCGGCGGCCGTGCTGCGCGCCTGCGGGGCGGACATCGAGCAGTTGCGTAATGAACTGGGCGCGTATATCAACGAGCATACCCCGCGCCTGTCGCTGGACGACGCGCGCGACACCCAGCCCACGCTCGGCTTTCAGCGCGTGCTGCAGCGCGCGGTGCTGCACGTCAACGCCTCCGGGAAAAAGGAGGTCACCGGCGCCAACGTGCTGGTCGCCGTGTTCGGCGAGCAGGACTCCCAGGCGGTGTACATACTAAAGAAGCACAGCATCACCCGCCTGGACGTGGTGAATTACATCTCGCACGGCATCTCCAAGGTGCCGGGCGAAGAAGAGGGCCAGACGGGCGCTTCCTCCGGCGAGGAAGAGGCCGCAGGCGAGCAGGTCAGCCGCAGCCCGCTGGAGATGTACGCCAGCAACCTCAACCAGTTCGCGCGCCAGGGCAAGATAGACCCGCTCATCGGGCGCAAGAACGAGATCGAGCGCACCATCCAGATACTGTGCCGCCGGCGCAAGAACAATCCCCTGTACGTGGGCGAGGCGGGCGTAGGCAAGACCGCCATCGCCGAAGGCCTAGCCAAGATGATCGTGGAGGGCGACGTGCCGCAGGTGCTGACGCATTCCACCATCTATGCGCTGGACATGGGCGCGTTGCTCGCGGGCACCAAGTACCGCGGCGATTTCGAAAAGCGCCTGAAGGGCGTGCTCAATCAGTTGCACAAGGAACCGGGCGCGATCCTGTTCATAGACGAAATCCACACCATCATCGGCGCGGGCGCGGCCTCCGGCGGGGTGATGGACGCCTCCAATCTCATCAAGCCGGCGCTCACCGGCGGCGAGTTGCGCTGCATCGGCTCCACCACCTATCAGGAGTACCGCGGTATCTTCGAGAAAGACCGCGCGCTGTCGCGCCGCTTCCAGAAGATCGAGGTGGGCGAACCCTCGGTGGAGGAAACCGTGTCCATCCTGGAAGGCCTGAAGTCGCGCTTCGAGTCGCACCACAAGGTGAAATATTCGCACAAGGCGCTGCGCGCCGCCGCCGAGCTTGCCAGCCGTTACATCAACGACCGCTTCCTGCCCGACAAGGCGATAGACGTGATAGACGAGGCGGGCGCGAACCAGGCCATCCTGCCCGCTTCCAGGCGCAAGCGCACGGTGGGCGTGACCGAGATTGAAAACATCGTCGCCAAGATGGCGCGCATCCCGCCCAGGAACGTGAGCGTGTCCGACAAGGAAATGCTGCGCACCCTGGAGCGCGACCTGAAACTGGTGGTGTTCGGACAGGATCAGGCGATCGAGTCGCTCGCCGCCGCGATCAAGATGGCGCGTTCCGGTCTGGCGCAGACGCACAAGCCCATCGGCTCATTCCTGTTCGCCGGTCCCACTGGCGTCGGCAAGACCGAGGTCACGCGCCAGCTTGCCAAGATCATGGGCGTGGAGTTGATCCGCTTCGACATGTCGGAATACATGGAGCGCCACACCGTGTCGCGCCTGATCGGCGCGCCGCCCGGTTACGTGGGATTCGATCAGGGCGGCCTGCTCACCGAGGCGGTCACCAAGCATCCGCACGCCGTGCTGCTGCTGGATGAAATCGAGAAGGCGCATCCGGACGTGTTCAACCTATTGCTGCAAGTGATGGATCACGGCACGCTGACCGACAACAACGGGCGCAAGGCGGACTTCCGCAACGTGGTCATCGTGATGACCACCAACGCCGGCGCCGAACAGATGAGCCGCGCCTCGATAGGTTTTACCACGCAGGATCACAGCGGCGACAGCCTGGAGGTCATCAAGCGCGCCTTCACGCCGGAGTTCCGCAACCGGCTCGACGCCATCATCCAGTTCAAGGCGCTGGATGCCGCCACCATCACCCATGTGGTGGATAAATTCCTCATCGAGCTGGAAGAGCAGCTGGACGAGAAACACGTCGCGCTCGACGTGGACTTTGCTGCGCGCGCCTGGCTGGCCAAACATGGCTTTGATCCGGTGATGGGCGCGCGCCCCATGGCGCGATTGATCCAGGAGCACATCAAGCGCCCGCTCGCCGAAGAACTGCTGTTCGGCAAGCTCGCCTCAGGCGGTCAGGTCAAGGTGAGCGAACGGGGCGGCAAGCTGAGTTTTGTGATCGAGGAAAAGGAAAAAAGCGATCACGCGGCGGTGGAATAACTGCCGCTTTTTTGAGAACTCTTAACGCGCGCGGAAGGAAATGCGCCCCTTCGTGAGGTCATAAGGCGTAAGCTGCACCGTCACCTTGTCGCCGGTGAGAATGCGGATGTAGTGCTTGCGCATCTTGCCGGAGATGTGCGCGGTGACCACGTGGCCGTTGTCCAGCTTCACGCGGAACATGGTGTTGGGCAGGGTTTCTATCACCGTGCCTTCCATTTCTATCGGTTCTTCTTTTGCCATATCTTGCTTATAACTCGTAACCCCTAAAGAAACTCTGATTAAGTTAGGAATCGTCATTCCCGCGAAAGCGGGAATCCATGATTTTAAAAGTGTTGCCGGACTCCCGCTGGAGCCCGCCCTCGACCTGATCGGGGGCGGGAGTGACTTGTTTCAGATATTTTTTAAATTATAGCACATCCGTTCCCGGCTCCAGCCGTCTCCACCGGCCTTGGCGGTAAATCTCGCAAGGCCGGTACTGATCCTTGTAACTCATCCTGGCGCACTGTTTGATCCAGTAGCCGAGGTACACCCACGGCAGGCCCAGGCGTTGCGCCTCCCGGATTTGCCACAGCACCGCGTATACGCCGAGACTGCGGTGCGTTTCCGCGGGATCATAAAACGTATATACCGCGGACAGGCCCTGCGGCACACGATCCACCAGCGCCACGGCGAGTAATCGCCGCTCCACGCGCATTTCATACAGCGCGCAGTCTATTTCCGGCGGGTGCAGCAGGAAATCCTGGTAGTCTTGTGACCCGATGGCGTCCCCGGCGGCGCAATGACGCGCCGTCATGTAGCGTTTATAAAGCCGGAAGTGCTCGTCGTTGAACACCGCGCCGCTGCGCTGTACCGCCACGTCACGATTCAGGCGCAGCACGCGGCGCTGACTGCGGCGTGGTTTGAACTCCGCCACCGGCACGCGCAGCGGGATGCAGGCGTCGCACAGGGCGCAGTGCGGGCGGTAAAACAGCTTGCCGCTGCGGCGGAATCCGCGCGCGAGGAGCGCGCCGTAATCCCGGCCGCTGACGAGGGCTTCCGGATCGGCGAACAGCGTGCTCGCCTCGCGTCCCGGCAGGTAGCTGCACGGGTGGGGGCGGGTGAGATAAAATTTGAGCGCGTCGTTGGGTTCGATATTCAGGAATGTCATCGCTTATCCCCACCACGCAAGCGCGGGCTCGCCGCGCCATTGTTTCAACAGGCGCAGAAATTCAACGCGCGGGATGTCTTCCGCGCCCAGGCGTTGCAGGTGGGTGGAATGCACCTGGCAATCTATCATGCGATAACTCCATTGTTGCAGCCGCTCCACCAGGCTGACCAAGGCCACCTTCGAGGCGTTCGGCTCCAGGCTGAACATGGATTCGCCGAAAAACACCCGGCCCAGCGCCACGCCGTAGAGGCCGCCCGCGAGTTTATCGTCGCGCCAGCACTCCACCGAGTGCGCGTATCCCAGTTCATGCAGCCTGCAATAGGCGTGTTGCATCTCCTGGGTGATCCAGGTGCCTCCTTCGCGCAACACGGCGCATTGCTTGATGACCGATGCGAAATCCTGATCGAAGGTGACGTTATATCGGCCTTGCTTGAGTAATTTGCGCAGACTGCGCGAGACGTGCAGCCGCTCCGGAAACAGCACCATGCGCGGGCCCGGCGACCACCACAGGATGGGCTCGCCCTCGCTATACCAGGGAAAGATGCCGTTGCGGTAGGCCTCCATCAGCCGCGCCGGGCTGAGATCGCCGCCCACCGCGAGCAGGCCGTCCGGCTCGCGCAAGGCCAGCTCCGCGTCGGGAAAGGCGAGATCGCGCGGGTCCAGCAGCCGGGGCCGGGAGGCCTTATGGCGCATGTTGTGTATCCTGCATGAGGTCATTGTATAACCGCAGCCAGCCGGATCAATGCGCGGGAAACAACCATTCCCTGGATGGCGCGGGCCACACCCCGCGTTCGATGACCTTGCCGCCGTCAAACGCCAGATAACTCTCGCTGCCGTAATGGGGCAGGGGCCTGAGCAGGGCCTCCAGCGCGGCGCTGTCATCCGCGGATACCACCAACAGGGTTTTGCCGCCGTCCTGGCGCGCGGCCCACACTTGAGCGCTGCCTTTGCCGCGCAGCGTGGCGGGCTGGGCGGGCAGTTTATGTTTGAGCAGGAACTCCTGCGCCGCTTGATGTGTGCCTATGAGCAGCAGCGTTTGCGCGCGGTCGTATTGGACGATGTAACGCGGCGCATGATCGAGCAGTCTTTCCGCCAGCCGCCGTGCGGCCTCCTGGAACGCGCTATCCTGCTCCGTAATGACGGTGAGCGTGGCAGGGTCATTAATCACTTGGCGCAGAATCGGAGGCAGCTCCGCGGCGTCGAGGCGGCGGAACAGCCTGAGGTCAGGGTCGAGCGCGAGGGAGAGCGGGCGCGACGCGGATTCCAGCGTGTAGTGTTGCCGTTCCCGGTTCAGCTCGACGATGTGTTCCTGTTTGCCTCCGGCGGTGGTGACGACCAGCGGCACGCGCAATGCATACGCAGGAGCAGGCTGCGCGAGGGTGACCGCAATCCGGTGCCTGCCGTTTTGTTGCGTGATCTGCGCGTCATGGATGACGGGCTGGGGCGCGCCGCGCCGCGTGAGCCACTGCGCGAAAAATATATCCAGCTTTTTACCGGAGGCCGGCTCAAAGGCGCGCTGCAAGTCCGCCCAGCCCGCCACCCGGAATTGCTGTTCCTTCCAGAATCGCCTCAGTCCACGATTGAAGGCATCTGCCCCAAGCTGGTCGCGCAGCATGAAAAACAGAAACGCCGCCTTGTGATAGCCGATGGTTTGTGAGGCGCTGTGATGGCGTGAGGTGAAATCACGCAAGGGAATGTCCTGTCCTTCAGGAATGGCCGCGAAATCGCGCAGCCAGGACAGGCGTTGCGCGCGCGCGGCGCCGGCGCTCTGCCGTTCCTTGTAAGTGTAATCGGCCATGAAGGTGGTGAGACCTTCCGACCAGTTGCCGCACCGCCAGTCGGCGTACACGCCGTTGCCCCACCAGTTGTGCAGGATTTCATGGCCGAGCGATCTGTGGCGTATGAACGGCAGGCGCAGTACCTCTATACCCAAATAGGTCAGCGTGGGCATGCCGTAACCGGTGGGCAGCGGGCTGGAGACGATGCTGAACGCGGTGTAGGGATAGGCGCCGATCCAGCCGTTGTAGAGTTCGATATAGCCGCTGATGGAGTTGAGATACTCGTCCGCCAGTTCCGCGATCTCGGGATGGAAGTAGGTGCGCAGGCGCAGGTTCTTGTATTTGATCTCCTTCGTCCGATAAGGACCGGCCATGAGCGTGACGCCTTCCGCGGGGCGGGAAAATTCAAACCGCGCGCGATAGCGGTTGCCGCGCGTGGTTTCCTTCACAAGCCGCCCCGGCGCGATGGCGCGCTGCGTTGCGGGCACGTCCAGCGCCAGCGTGTAGGTAAGCGTCTCGGTCCCCAGGTCAGGGTACCAGGCGTAAGAGGCGGGAAGATAGCTGCCACGTTCATCCGCCATGGCGGGCAAGTTTCCCAGCGCCTCGCGCCGGTCGGCTTGGGCAAGCGGCGCCAGCGTGCCGCGATACTGTAATTCAAGCATGTGCGCGGCGGGTTTATTCCCCAGCGCCAGCGTCCGGACGCGCAGCCCGCCTATCAATGCGCCGCGCATTTTTGTTTCGCTCAGCGGCTTGCCGTCCAAGGTCAGGCGTTGCAGGGTAAACTCCGGCGCCAGACGCAGCTCGGCCATGCCGCTGCCGGTGAAGCGCACCTTGCCGCTGACACTGAGCTCCCGGCTGCCGGGTTCCAGCGTCACGGACAAATCGTGATGCACCGCGCTTACCTGCGCCTGTGCGGAGGCGAACGCCAGGCAGCCCAGCAGGCAGTAAAGGAGCCTCATTGCGCGGGCGGGAATTTGGCGACCACCTCGATCTGTTCATCGCCGCGCTTGAGCTTGATGGGCAGCCAGGTGCCTGGCGCCTGGCGCTGCACGATTTGGCTCACCTCGGCCGATTGCGCGACGCGCTGTCCGGCCAGCTCCAGCAGCACATCCTCCTGCTGGATGCCGGTTTGTTCGGCGATGCTGCCCTTGGCCACTTCCTTGATGCGCACCTTGCCCGCGACGTCGTCGAGCGCCACTCCCAGGCGCGGCGGCCTCGGTTTTTCAGGTTCGTTCAACGCGGCCACGCCGAACACGGCATCGGCGATGGCTGGCGCGAGCTCCGTGCAGTCGCGTTGCGCGTCCCACGCCAGCAGCACCGCGCTGGCGCGGATGCCGAGATCATCCAGTTGATGCGGCACGCCATAGCGGTGCATGACGTGCCCGCTGCCCATGATGCCCACCACCAGCGGCGCATCGGGTTTGCGCGCGGAGGCGGCGATGGCTTCGGCCATGGCGCGGTCCCAGGTCAACTGGCCCTCGGTGAAATAGCGAAAGCCGGTATCGTTGAAATCAAAATCCTGCTCACGCTTATCATCGTGCGCGGGCCTCGATGCGCCGTGCGCCTGGTACACCCGCGCCAGGAATTTTAAATAATCCCGGCTCGCCGGCGCGGGCTTGGTTACGCCCTCGCGCAGTTCCACGGGAACGGCGTCCCAGCCGCGTTCACTCACCAGCGAGGTAAGCTTGCGATCCACGTTGAGCGCCAGCATGGGAATGCGGTTCATGCGCGCGAAATGGAATAAAGGCAGATACAGCGCCGGATCGTAATTCCATACCTTGCGCCACTCGCTTTGCTCCAGGAAATCCTGTTCATTCAATTCGCCGCGCACCCAGCGATCCAGCACCGGTTGCACGCGGCGCGGAAACATTTCGAAGCCGATGATCATATCGGGCCGCCGCGCATACAGCGCGGCGAGGGTGTGCAACTGCCAGCGATGGTGCTCGAAGCTGTCGTGCGATTCCCCCAGCAGCACCGCCTGGCGTGACGCCAGCGCGTCAAAGTTCGGGGTGACCAGGATGGGGCCGGGCTCGCGCTGCGGCGAGACCCATTTTCCCGCCGGGACACACAGCTCTGCGGCTGCAAGCGGCTTCATCCATAGCCAGGCTATGCCTGCGATGATGAAACAAACTGAAAAAAACCGCCCCCTCTCCCCGGAGTGAAGGGGCGGGCGCGTAGCGCACCTCGGCTCGGCGCCTTTCGCTACGCTCTTCCCTCCCCCCCGAAGGGGAGAGGGAATGAGGGAGAGGGGAGAAGGGAGAGGGGGGCGGATGTTACGCAATCGGGTAAACCTCATTAAGAGTCCATTTGATTCAAGTATAACAAACCACGGCCTGTGATATGTTAGGCTGCATGCAGTCCGGACTGCTAAAATACTTTAGATGCAAACGCCGCCCGACACGTCATCATACAAGCACTGGTACCTGATCCACTCCAAGCCGCGTGAGGAAGAGGTGGCCAGAACCAATCTGGAGCGGCAGGGCTACACCGTGTATCTGCCGCTGTGTAAATTGCTGCGCCGCCGCCTGGGCCGGCGTATTCACGCCGTCGGGCCGCTGTTTCCGCGCTATCTATTCATCCGGCTTGAGAGCGGGATAGACGACTGGCGCCCGATCCGCTCCACCAAGGGCGTCGCCACCCTGGTGCGTTTCGGCATGGAGCCGGCGCGCGTGCCGCGCACGCTTATCGAAACGCTCATGGCGCGCGCCGATCCGGCGGGCGTTCACGTCTTGCCCGGCAAGGAGTTCAAGCCCGGCGCGCCGGTGAGAATCATGGAAGGGGTAATGCACGACTACGATGCCATTTTCCTCGCCAGATCCGCACACGACCGCGTCATCCTGCTGCTCGACATCATCGGCAAGCAAGTCCGCATCGAAGTCGAGGCGGCGCACATCGAGGCGCGCTGACGGAGCTTCCGGCGGTTTTGATTGATGAGTTGAGCGGCCAGCGCCGGGAAATACCCCTTGGGGCATGAACTTCGCCAGACCCCTTGACACCCGGAGGATTTTCCCTATAGTGTTCACGGGATGAACGGCAAGGATCGGGAAGACGGCGAGTTGATGCTGGAACTCCTTGATGTCATTGACAAAAACAGCGAGGTCAGCCAGCGTCATCTGGCGAGCCATCTGGGGGTCGCGCTGGGTCTGGCCAACTCCTATTTAAAGCGCTGCGTACGTAAAGGCCTCATCAAAATCATCGAAGCTCCCGCTAACCGCTACCTCTACTACCTCACCCCGAAAGGGTTCTCCGAAAAAACCAGCCTCACCGCGCAGTATCTCAAGCGCTCATTTTCCTTTTACCGCGAGGCGAGCGATGCCTGCGAACGCGTGTTCGAACAGGCCCGTCAGCAAGGCTGGAACAAGATTTTATTGTGCGGCATGTCCGATCTGGCAGAGATCGCTTTGCTGCGCGCATCGGAATGTCAAATTGAAATCGTCGGGCTCTACGATCCCCACACCGAGCGCAACCGTTTTATAAACAAACCGGTATGGCATGGCCTGGATAAATGCGGGGAACATCACGCCTGCGTGATTACCGACATTCACGCGCCGGAGATGACTTACAAGGATTTGCTGAGACACACCAGCGCTCAACGCATTCTTATTCCCGGCGTACTGCGCCTGGCGCCGAATACGAACGGCAGTTGACGTACCCCCTGCTGCTTGCCTGCGCGTTGCGCGCAAGCAGGCGGCAGGAGCTGAGAATAATAATTTACGCTGTGCGGGGCATGTGTGCACCGCATGGCGGTAGCGTGCCCGAAGCCGATCAAAACCGTCTCATACCAGCCATGCACATCTATTCCTCATAACGAAGAATGATATACCCCGTCATTTTGTCGGGCGGAGCAGGCAGCCGGTTGTGGCCGTTGTCGCGCGAACATTACCCCAAACAACTGCTATGCTTGGCAGGGGAGGGCACGTTGCTACAGCAAACCATCACGCGGCTCGATGGTTTGTCCGGTGTCAGTCCACCCATGCTCGTATGCAACGAAGAGCATCGCTTCCTTGTGGCGGAACAAGTGCGGCAACTGGGCAAAGACCCCTTGGATATCATTCTTGAGCCGGTGGGGCGCAACACCGCTCCGGCACTGACCTTGGCGGCGCTTTCGTTGCTCAAGCAGGAGGAGAACGCCTTGATGCTGGTGATGCCTGCGGATCACGTCATCCAAAGCCCTGAGGCATTTCACCATGCCGTGAGTGAAGCTGTGATGCTGGCGCAAGACGAGCGCCTGGTGACATTTGGCATTGCTCCGGCCACCCCGGAAACCGGCTATGGCTATATTAAAAAGGGGAAAGGTAATGACGTCGCGGCGTTTGTTGAGAAGCCGGATGCGGAAACCGCACAAGCCTATTTGGCATCGGGCGATTATCTGTGGAATAGCGGTATGTTCCTGATGCGCGCCTCACTGTGGCTGGAGGAGTTGGCACGCTACCGGCCCGATATTCTGGACGCATGCCGGAGCGCGTTCGAACAGGGAATGAGGGACGGAGCATTCTATCGAATCAACAAACAGACCTTTTCCGCCTGCCCCAGTGACTCCATTGATTACGTCGTGATGGAAAAAACCCATCGCGCCGCCGTTGTGCCACTGGACGCGGGCTGGTCGGACATTGGCGCGTGGCCGGCGTTATGGGATGTGTCCGAACAGGATGAGGAAGGAAATGTCACGCAAGGCGATGTGTATATGCACGCCACCCAGAACACGCTGCTTATCGCACAGCACCGGTTTTTAGCCGCCGTGGGACTGGAAGATATCATCGTTATCGAAACACCCGACGCCGTGCTGGTGGCGCATAAGGACCATGCCCAGAACGTGCGTGAAATCGTCAACCGGCTGAAGGCAGAAGAACGAAGCGAATATCAGCAGCATCGGCGCGTGCACCGCCCGTGGGGGTGTTTCGAGGGTGTTGACCGCGGAGAGCGGTTTCAAGTCAAACGGCTTACCATCAATCCCGGCGCGGCAATCTCACTGCAAATGCACCGCCGCCGCGCCGAGCACTGGGTGGTGGTGAAAGGCACCGCAAAGGTTACCCGCGGCGACGAAGAGTATACCTTGAGCGAAAATCAGTCCACCTATATCCCCATCGGCGAGCGACACCGGCTTGAAAATCCAGGCCCTGTTCCACTTGAGATTATCGAGGTTCAATCCGGAGGCTATCTGGGCGAGGACGACATTATGCGCCTTGAAGATAACTATAACCGGCATAATCAGTCATGACCAAGAAAGCGTTGATTACGGGGATTACTGGGCAGGACGGCGCCTACCTCGCTGAATTTTTACTCAATAAAGGTTATGAGGTGCACGGTATCAAGCGGCGCACATCGCTGTTCAACACCGACCGCATAGACCATCTCTATCAAGACCCGCACGTCAAGGAACGCCGCCTTATCCTGCACTATGGCGACATGACAGACTCCAGCAGCTTGATTCGCATCGTGCAGCAAGTTCAGCCGGACGAAATTTATAATCTCGCCGCACAAAGTCATGTAGCGGTTTCATTCGAAGAGCCGGAATACACCGCTGACTCTGACGCGCTCGGCGCCCTGCGCCTGCTTGAGGCAATACGTATCCTGGGTCTCGAACAAAAGATCCGTTATTACCAAGCCTCGACCTCGGAACTCTATGGCAAGGTACAAGAGATCCCGCAGAGTGAGACGACGCCATTCTATCCACGCTCGCCGTATGCCGTGGCCAAACTCTATGCCTACTGGATCACAGTCAACTACCGCGAAGCTTATGGCATGTATGCCTGCAACGGCATCTTGTTTAACCACGAATCACCGACCCGCGGCGAAACATTCGTCACGCGCAAGATCACCCGCGCCTTGGCGCGCATCAAACTTGGCCTGCAAGATTGCCTCTATCTTGGTAATCTCGACGCCAAACGCGACTGGGGCCATGCGCGTGATTATGTCGAGGCGCAATGGCTCATGCTTCAACAGCAAGAGCCCGAAGATTTCGTGATTGCCACAGGCCAGCAACACAGTGTGCGTGACTTTGTCAACGCCGCTGCCGGAGAGCTTGGTATGCGCATCCGATGGGAAGGCTCTGGCGTGGAGGAGATCGGTTACCTTGCTCCCTCCCCTTGTGGGAGGGGATCCAACGAAACCCCCTCTCCCCTTCGGGGAGAGAGGGCTAAACCTATCGTCCGTGTTGACCCGCGCTATTTCCGGCCCACTGAGGTAGAAGCCCTTTTAGGCGATCCAACCAGGGCAAGAGAAAAACTCAAATGGACTCCAAAGGTGAGCTTTAATGAACTCGTTGCCGAAATGGTGCGGGAAGATCTCAGTTCCGCGGAACGTGATGATCTGGTCAAACGACACGGGTATTCAGCATACGATTACCACGAGTAGCACGTGACTCCAGACAGCAAGATATACATCGCAGGACATAAAGGGCTGGCCGGCTCCGCCATACTGCGCCGCCTGGAGGCGGGCGGCTACCGCAATATTGTTATCCGTACTCACGCCGAACTCGATCTTATCAATCAACAGGCGGTTAATAGCTTCTTCGGATCCGAGAAACCGGAGTACATCTTTTTGGCGGCGGCAAGAGTAGGGGGAATTTACGCCAACAATACCTACCCTGCGGAGTTTATTTATCAAAACTTGATGATCGAGTCCAACGTCATTCAGGCCGCATACGAGCACCAGGTAAAAAAGCTCATGTTTTTAGGATCCAGTTGCATTTATCCCAAGCACGCGCCGCAGCCCATGAAGGAAGAGCATCTTTTGACTGGCAAACTCGAGCCCACCAACGAGCCTTATGCCATTTCCAAGATTGCCGGCATCAAGATGTGCGCGGCCTATAACCGCCAATATGGGACGAATTTTCTCAGCGTCATGCCAACCAATCTCTACGGCCCAGGCGACAACTACGATCTGCAGAATTCCCATGTCCTGCCCGCGCTCATACGCAAAATGCACGAGGCCAAGCAACGTGGAGACAAGGAAATGATAGTCTGGGGCACCGGGACACCACGCCGCGAGTTTCTATACAGCGATGATGCCGCAGACGCATGCGTATTTCTGATGGAAAGATGTAATGCCAGTGATATCGGCGAGTTCATAAATGTCGGTATTGGTCAAGATGCGACCATACGGGAAATCGCCCAGCTTGTTGCCGAGGTTGTGCAGTTTGCGGGACACCTTGTGTTCGACACTTCCAAGCCGGATGGCATGCCATTGAAGCTTATGGATGTGTCACGATTGACCGCTCTTGGATGGCATGCAAAAACCGGCTTGAGGGATGGACTGTCAAGAGCTTACCAGGACTATCTATCCACCAGACAAACACAATGAGAAATGCGATCAGAAAACGCGTATTAGTTACCGGCGGGGCGGGATTTCTTGGCTCACACTTGTGTGAGCGCCTCTTGACCGATGGTCACGATGTGCTTTGTGTGGATAATTTCTTTACAGGGAGCAAAGACAATATTGCCCATTTGATGGGCCAGCCTCATTTCGAGGTACTGCGGCATGACGTGACTTTTCCGCTTTATGTGGAAGTAGATGAAATATACAACCTCGCATGCCCGGCATCGCCCATCCACTACCAATTTGACCCCGTGCAGACAACCAAGACCAGCGTGCACGGGGCGATCAACATGTTGGGGCTTGCGAAACGTGTCAAGGCCAAGATTTTCCAAGCTTCGACCAGCGAAGTCTATGGCGACCCTCAAGTGCATCTGCAGCGCGAGGATTACTGGGGGCACGTGAACCCCATTGGGATGCGCAGTTGCTACGATGAAGGCAAGCGTTGTGCCGAGACGCTCTTTTTCGATTATCGCCGCCAGCACAATCTGCGCATCAAGGTAGCGAGGATCTTCAACACCTACGGCCCCCGCATGCACCCGAATGACGGCCGTGTGGTGTCGAACTTCATCGTCCAGGCGCTCAAGGGCGAACCGATAACGGTTTATGGTGACGGTAAGCAAACCCGCTCGTTTTGCTATGTGGATGATCTGATCGAGGCGTTTGTAAGGTTAATGGGCACTGCGGACGATTTCACCGGGCCGATTAATCTCGGTAATCCAGGCGAATTCAGCATTCTCGAATTGGCGGAGAAGGTGGTCATGATGACCAACTCCAAATCGAGGATTATTTTCAAACCGCTTCCCGGCGATGACCCCATGCAACGCTGCCCTGACATAGGGCTGGCGAAGGAAAAGCTCGATTGGTCGCCGAAGGTTGCCCTGGAGGAGGGGCTGGCAAGGACGATCCAGTATTTCCGGGCGGCAGCTATCTGACCGTATGTCCTTCAACTGGTCAAACCTGCCCTCGAATACGCTGCTCGGGGGGGCTGCGGTCACTCCTCCGGCTGATTCCGAAAGGGCGAGTCGTCCGCGTGCGTTCGGGCTTGAACCGGGGCATGCGTTGGATCGTCGGTGCGGGCACACATGGCTGCTGGCTCGGTACTTACGAGTCCGCGAAGTAAGACAGCCTGGCGCGCTTTGTCAGGCCGGGAATGAAGGTGCTCGATATCGGCGCGAACGCTGGTTTTTACACGCTGGCATTCTCCCACTTGGTGAGTGAGACCGGCCATGTTTGGGCGTTGGAGCCGTTTGCCGGGAATGTGGCCTATCTGCTCACACATATCCGCCACAACCGGTTGCGCAACGCCAGCGTGATCCAGGCTGCCGTCGGCGACCGCGACGGTATGACCGGTTTTCAGGTTGGGGACAGTGATTGCACGGGTCATATCCACGACGTTAGCCCCTATAAGATTCCCGTGGTTTCGCTCGATGGACTCGTCGCGGCCGGCATCTTTAATTTTTGATGGCAGTAAATTATCCGGATTTGCCATTGTCAGCTGACTACTGAAATCATGTGCGGTATTGCAGGCATATTTGCATACCACGTGGATGCTCCCCCGCTGGACAGGGATGAACTCTTGCGCATCCGTGAGGCAATGATTACCCGCGGCCCCGATGCTGCAGGCTTATGGATATCCGGCAATCAGCGTGTGGGCATGACGCACCGCAGACTCTCCATCATTGACCTCAGTGAAGCCGGGCTCCAGCCCATGTCCGGGGAAGACGGAAAACTGCGCATAGTATTTAATGGAGAGATTTATAATTACAAAACCCTGCGTGCCGAATTGGAGAGGAAAGGTTACTGCTTCCATTCGCAAAGTGACACCGAGGTTCTGCTGAATCTTTATGCGGACCGTGGCCCCGATCTTGTACATGCCCTGCGTGGCATGTATGCCTTCGCCATCTGGGATGAAAACAAAAAGGGCCTGTTATTGGCGCGCGATCCATTCGGTATAAAGCCACTCTATTATGCTGATAATGGCAATAGCTTCCGCTTTGCCTCCCAGGTCAAGGCACTGCTTCGCAGCCAAAAGATAGATACCCAGCCGAATCCCGCCGGTCAGGTGGGTTTTTTTCTGTGGGGCAGTGTTCCCGATCCCTACACCCTCTACAAGGGAATCCATGCCCTGCCGGCAGGTTCTACGCTATGGGTAAGTGAGGTCGGCAGCCGCCAGCCGGCGCCGTTCTTCAACATCGCCAGGACATTATCGGCTGGGCGCGCGGCGTGCCCGGCCAGTCGTGAAGAAGGATTCGAATATCTGCGTGCGGCGCTGCTCGACAGTGTGCAGCATCATCTTGTGGCGGATGTGCCGGTCGGAGTGTTTTTGTCCGCCGGACTTGATTCGACGACGCTCACGGCACTCGCTGCGGAATCCAGTTCCATGGCGTTGCATACTGCGACCCTGGGTTTTAATGGATACCGCAGCACGGAAAATGACGAAACGATTCTCGCGGTGAAGGTGGCCGATCAGTATCACACGACGCATCACACGCGCTGGGTGTCGCGGGAAGATTTTCTGAACGAGCGCGAGCGCCTGCTTAAGGCCATGGATCAGCCGACGATTGACGGCGTGAACACCTATTTTGTCAGCAAGGCCGCCGCGGAATCCGGATTGAAAGTTGCCATTTCCGGTATCGGGGGTGATGAACTTTTCGGCGGTTATCCTTCATTCCAGGATATTCCCCGCATGGTAAAGCTGCTATCACCGTTCAATATTGCCCCGGGCCTGGGCCGGCTGTTTCGGCGGGTGTCGGCGCCGGTGCTGAAGCGCTTGACCTCTCCCAAGTACGCCGGCCTTCTCGAATACGGTGGCACGTACGGCGGCGCCTATCTTCTGCGGCGCGGTTTTTTCATGCCGTGGGAGTTGCCGGAAATCCTTGGAGACAAGATCACGCGCGAGGGCTGGGATGAGTTGAAGCCGCTGATGAAGCTCGAGCAGACAACGCATGGCGTCATGAGCGAGCGAGTGAAAGTATCCGCGCTCGAAATGAACTGGTACATGCGCAATCAGCTTCTGCGCGACGCCGACTGGGCCGGTATGGCGCATTCTCTGGAAATCCGTGTGCCTTTCGTGGATGTCGAGCTTATCCGCCGCATCGCGCCGCTTCTGACGGAGACGTTTCCCGGTAAGCGGGATATGGCGCGCACGCCGCGCCGGCCGCTGCCTTGGGAAATCCTGAACCGGCGCAAGACCGGCTTTGCTGTCCCCGTGCGGGAATGGCTTACGCAGGGGAACGGTCGTCAGTGCGGCGAGCGAGGATTGCGCGGTTGGGCCAAACAGGTCATGGAAATGTAGCCGAACATGGGAAATGAAGACAGCAGACAGGTTCGAACTATTCTCATTTTCCGGATCGGACAACTCGGAGACACGTTGCTGTCGCTTCCGGCGATTCGCGCCATCCGGCAGCGCCATCCAAGTCACCGCATGGTGTTGTTGACCGAGCGCCAGCCGCCCGGATCGGGTTATGTGTCATCATGGGATGTGCTGGAGCCGACCGGCTGGTTCGATGAAGTGATGTTCTACACATCGGCGCCAACCCTTCAGGGAAAACTGTCAACCATGTTTTCTCTCGCAAAAAGGATTCGCGCCCTCCGGCCCGATTTTATCTATAATCTGGCGCCGGAAAGGACTTTGCGCCAGAGCCGCCGCGACCGGTTTTTCTTCAAATGGGTTGCCGGAGCAAAGGAATACCGCGGCGGAGGCCTGCTGATCAAGTCTTCAAAGAACATGAACGGCGTTTTGCCACGGTTCGATCCGGAATGGAGGCGCCTTCTGCACGTTATCGGGATGGATGCGGAGCTGGCGAATTTCCGGCTGCCGATTCCGGAAAAGGAACGGCTCCGCGCCCAACAACTGATCCGTGAAAAAGCGCTGGACGATGGCGATCAGCTATTGGCCGTGGGGCCTGGCTCCAAGATGCCGGCAAAGGTTTGGGCGCGGGATAGGTTTCGTGAGATGGGACGTCGTCTGCTCGAAATATATCCGGACACCCATCTCTTGGTGATGGGTGGAAAGGAGGATGTTACGCTGGGGGATGAGTTATGCGTTGCATGGGGGCGACGATCCTGCAATCTGGCAGGCCGGCTTTCCGTTTATGGCTCGGCGGCGGTACTGCAACGATGCCTGGCCTATATCGGTAACGATACCGGCGCCATGCATCTGGCCGGCATGGTGGGCATCCCCTGTGTGGCGCTGTTCAGCGCGCGTGATTACCCGGGGCAATGGGAGCCGTATGGCGAGGGTCATGTGATCCTGCGCCATGAAACTGAATGCGCGGGGTGCCTGCAAACCGTCTGTCCCTATGACAACAAATGCCTCGATCTTATTTCGGTGGATGAAGCCATCCACGCGGTACGAGATGTCGTGACGTCACAGGGTACATGGTCCGTAGCGCGGGCTTGACCGGATGAATCAGATGTTGGATACAGGAAACGCATGAAACGGGCGTTGATCTGTGGCGTATCCGGACAGGACGGCGCGTATCTCGCGCGCCTGCTGCTCGACAAGGGCTACGCTGTTTATGGATCATCCCGCGATGCGCAGATGTCGTCGTTTAATAATTTGGTGCGTCTGGGCATACGCGACCGGATAAACCTCGAGTCGGTCGCCATCAGTGACTTTCGCAGCGTGTTGCAAGTGCTGATGAGGATTCAGCCGGATGAGATTTACAACCTGGCCGGACAGAGCTCCGTGGGACTATCCTTCCAGCAGCCGGTAGAGACCCTGGAGAGTATCAGCATCGGCACGCTGAATTTCCTGGAGGCCATTCGTTTCGCCAGCCGCCCCATCCGTTTCTACAACGCCGGATCGAGCGAATGTTTCGGTGACACGGAAGGCCGGGCAGCCGACGAGAGCATGCCATTTCGGCCCCGTAGTCCGTATGCCGTGGCTAAATCAGCAGCCTTCTGGGAAGTGGCGAATTATCGCGAAGCCTATGGCCTCTACGCCTGCTCCGGCATTCTGTTCAATCACGAATCACCGCTGCGGCCGGAGCGCTTCGTTACTAAAAAGATCGTTGCCGCCGCCTGTCGGATCGCCGGAGGCAGCAAGGAAAAACTGCATCTCGGCAACATGTCTATCCGGCGCGACTGGGGCTGGGCGCCGGAGTATGTCGAGGCTATGTGGCTCATGTTGCAGCAGGACAAGCCGGAGGACTACGTCATCGCTACCGGCGAAAGCCACAGCCTCGAGGAATTTGTCGAATCGGCGTTCTCTGCCGTCCATCTCAACTGGCGCGATCATGTAGTTCTCGACTCCGAACTTCTACGTCCTGCGGACCTGGCCACGGGACGCGGGAATCCCGCCAAGGCGCGCACCAGAATGGGTTGGCAGGCGCGCCACAGGATGCACGACGTGGTGCGCTTGATGGCGGAGGCAGAGCGTAATCTCGCCGCGCCATTATGAGGAAAAAATGGCGGCTCGCTTATCTGGTGAGTCATCCGATTCAGTATCAGGCGCCGTTATTGCGCCTGATCAGCGCCGAACCGGACATTGATCTCACCGTTTTCTTCTGCAGCGACCTGTCAGCGCGGGAATATCATGACAAGGGTTTTGGTGCGCCGGTGCGATGGGATGTGCCGCTGCTCGATGGCTACCGCCACGAATTCCTGCCGGCAGTGGGCGGAACGGACCAACTCTCATTCTGGCGGCCGCTCAACTACGGTTTGGCGCTGCGCTTGGTAGAGGGCCGGTTTGGTGCGCTGTGGATACATGGGTGGGCCCACTGGAGCCATCTTCAGGCCGTTGCCAGCGCCAAAAAGAGCGGCATCAAGGTGCTGATGCGCGGCGAGTCGGGGTTACATCTCAAGGCGCAGGGCGTGAAACAGATGATTCGACGGGGCATGATGCGTTATCTTGCGGCGAACGTGGACGGGTTTTTGACAATCGGTACCCGCAACCGGGAATATTACCGGCATTATGGTGTCCCACCGCAGAGACTGTTCCCTGTGCCTTATGCCGTGGACGACACCTTTTTTCGCGAGCGAGCCGCTGACGCGGGCGCGAGCCAGGGGGCGCTGCGGACATCGCTCGGTATCGAGCCCGGGCGCCCGGTGATTCTGTACGCCAGCAAGATGACAGATCGGAAATGCCCCGGCGACCTTCTTGAGGCCTACCTGAGGTTGTCCCCTGATGGTCAGCGGGAACCGCATCCTTATCTGCTCTTCATCGGCGATGGCGAGTTGCGGCCTCAACTCGAGGCACGCGCTGCCCAGACCGGATGGGGTTCGATACGGTTCCTCGGCTTCAAGAACCAGACGGAATTGCCGCGATATTATGATCTCTGTGATGTTTTCGTCCTACCGTCGCTGCAAGAACCTTGGGGGCTTGTCATCAATGAGGTGATGAACGCCGCGCGCGCCGTGATCGTCAGCGACGAAGTGGGCTGCTGGCCGGACCTCGTCAGGCCAGGTGAAAACGGTTATGTCTTCAAGGCGGGGGATATTGATGATCTGCGCAATGCCCTCGCGGCGGCGCTGGAAAATTCTGAAAGAACCAGCGCCATGGGACAGAGGAGTCTTGAAATTATCGGCCGCTGGGGATTTCGCGAAGACATCGCTGGACTTCGTCAGGCCCTTGCCTCCGTTGTTGAGGCCGTATGAAGTTCAGCATTGTCGTTCCAACCTACAACGAGGAAAACGACATCGCCGGTACGCTGGATGCCTTGGTGGCGCTGGATTACCCTGACAGGGAAATCATCGTAGTGGACGACTCGACGGATGCGACACCTGAAATTGTCCGGCGTTACGTCAACAAGGATGTGCGGCTGGTGCGGCCGGCCCGGCGCGAAGGGCGCTGTGGTGCGCGCAACATCGGCGTGATCGAGGCGCAAGGAGAGGTGATGGTGATCCTTAATGCCGATGTTCGCCCGCGCGTGGATTTTTTGCGCCGCTTGGCGCCACACTACGAGCAGGGCTACGACTACGTGCTGGTCAACTCGAAGATCGCCAACACCGAAGACCTGTACGCCCGCTATGTTAATGCCATGTCGGCGGCGGTCCAGAGCGGCGATCCATCATGGATGGAGTGGACCGAGGGATTTTCCTGTCGCCGCGAGCTTGCCATCCGCGCCGGCTTGTTTCCCACCGGCTTCGCAGTTCCGATCTGCGCCGGCGAGGATGGTTTCTTCGGC
Organism: Gammaproteobacteria bacterium; assembly: GCA_003599485.1. GTDB lineage: Bacteria > Pseudomonadota > Gammaproteobacteria > SURF-13 > SURF-13 > SURF-13. Next base: position 40,843 of record QZKM01000019.1, on the reverse strand, counting down.
GCCAATCTGAAAAATCTAGGCGCGAAAAAGAAGATTGATTTCACTATCACCGTAGATCATATCGCGCCAGCGTCCTTCTCCGAGTACTGGCAGATTCGCAAGGGACGCGGGCAGGGTAGCCCGCAGATACGGCGTTTCCTGCAGAAATGGCCGATAGGGATGATCGTCGCCTGGGCCCTGCTGCGCGTCGCCAAGACGCTGGCTTATGTTGGCCTGGCGGCGCCTGCGATTTATGTTTCCTGGAGAGCGACCCAACACTCAGAAAAGGGTGTCCGCGATCTCGTGCCATTTCTCTGGGCGTGGCTGATCGAGCAGATCGCCTTTCACGCAGGCGAATGGGAGTCCATCTTCGAGATCAGGCGGGCGGAAAAGCGCTTACAGGTCTGTAGCGCATGAAAGTTACTACGTCGTGCAGCGGGCGGTTCCACATCTTCGACCAGGCCCGCCAGTTGCACTGCCACGGGGTGTTGCACCGGTTTATCAATGATTACCCAAAATGGATGACACGACGCTGGGGGGTTCCTGACGAAAAAGTGGAATCGCTCGTGGCCAATGGCGTGTTGGGCAGGATGACGCGATGGATACCTGATTCCTGGAGCCCGATTTTCAAAAGCCGCGTGGTGGAAAGAGTGCATGATTTGTTTTCGCGCAGGCTTGCCGGATACGTGCCGCCGGATTCGGATGTTTTCATCGGCCTTTCTTCGTTTTGTCTGCAAGCCATCGAGCGTGCCAAGGAGCTTGGCCAGATCACCATTGTGGACCACGGCAGCCTGCATCAACGCACCGAGCGCCGGCTGCTGGAAGAGGAATGCCAGTTACATGGCCTGCCCTTGGAAGTGGAATCAGCGCCGCAATGGCTTATTGATAAGGAAGATGAGGAGTTCAGCGCAGCGGACCGGGTGATGGTGTTGAGTGAGGCCGCCAGGCGCAGCTTCATCGAGGAAGGCATTGATGGCGCAAAGATCTTCGTCAATCCTTGCGGTGTGGACCTGTCGCAATTTTCTCCGCTAAACAGCGAGCAAAACGGCTGCTTCCGTATTATTTACTGCGGCAATATCAGTCTGCGGAAAGGCATACATTATCTGCTTCAGGCATTTAGCGAACTGAAGCTGGATAATGCCGAGTTGTGGCTGATCGGCTCCATGCCCAGCCCATCGTTCGGGCGGCTGATCGAAAAATACAAATCAGAAAAAGTGCGATTTCTGGGCACGTTTCAGCAAGGCGAGTTGCGCCAAATCTACACCCGGGGATCGGTCCTTGTGCTGCCATCGCTTGCCGATGGCTTTGGTCTGGTAGTCCCGCAGGCCATGGCCTGCGGGTTGCCGGTGATCGTGTCACGCAATGTTGGCGCTGCCGATATCGTCACGGAGGGTGTTGATGGATATGTCGTCCCCATCCGGAATGTTGAAGCGTTGAAGAATCGCCTGTTTTTCCTCTACACAAATTCCACGCAACGTATGGCAATGGCTGATGCTGCGTGCGCCAAGGCGCAGAAGGCGCTTGGTTGGGACCAGTACGGTGACTGCCTGGTACATTTTCTCCGCACGCTGCGTCCGGAGTGATTGGCGGCCTTGGCGCATGTCCCACGCCCTGCAGTGTCAGGGATTGCCTGAACCGGTTTTTAAATAGAGCAAAAAGGTAACAAGTCGTTTATGGAACAGATTACTGCTTGTCGAGTATGCCGCAGCCCGGATATTGTCTCGTTCTTTGATCTGGGGCGGCAGCCCCTCGCGAATTCCCTGTTGCCGAGGCCGGATGAGCCCGAAGTGTTTTATCCACTCTCCTTGAGATGGTGCTCGTCCTGCAGGTTGGTGCAGCTTGATCATACGGCCGACCCGAAAGAACTGTTTTCGAGTTACGTATGGGTGACTGGCACTTCAAACACTGCCCAGGAGTATGCCAGACGTTTCCAGGCCGAACTGGCGCGACGGTGTCCAGAGCGCGACGGTTATGTTCTGGAGATCGCAAGTAACGATGGCACGTTCCTCGCTCCGTTCCGGGACGCGGGTTACCGTGTGCTGGGTGTTGACCCGGCGCAGAATATCGTCCGGATGGCTGTTAGCAACGGTATCCCCAGTGTGTGCGCCTTTTGGGGCAACGAAACCGCGGAATCCATCCGCAAAGATCACGGACCAGCGCACATCATCTTTGCGCGCAACGTCCTGCCGCACGTAGCCAATACCCATGAGTTCGTCAACGGACTGAAGACCTGTCTGCGGGACGATGGGATACTCGCGATCGAAGTACACTATTCCAAAATCATTCTTGAGGAATTGCACTATGACTCGATATACCACGAGCATCTGTGCTACTTTACGCTGCGCAGTCTGGAGCGGCTGCTCAACGGCTACGGTTTCTTGGTGTTCGACATTACCACCAGCCCCATCAGCGGCGGTTCGATTGTTGTCTATGCCTCGAAGGGCGAGCGTAGCGAGGAACCGGTTGTGCAGGAGTACCGGGACCGCGAGAACCGCTCAGGCACGAACGAGCGTAAATCCTGGGAGACGTTTGCGGAACAGTCCTTCCGGCATCGCGAGGAGTTGCTCGAAATGCTCCGTGATTGCCGGCAACACGGGACGGTGATCGGATACGGGGCGTCCGCCCGCAGTTCCACGCTGCTCAATTTCTGCGGTATTGACCATACCATGCTGCCCATGATCGCGGACCGCAACCCGCTCAAGTACAAAAAATACACCGCCGGTACTCATATTCTAATCGAAAATCCTGACGTGGCTATGAAGCTGAACCCGCATTATGTATTGATCCTTGCCTGGAACTTTGCTTCGGAAATCATGGATTTTTTAGAGAAGCAATACGGCTATAACGGGCACTACATCATTCCCTTTCCAAACCAGCCGCTCCTGCGAAACAGCGGTCAGCCTTTCTTGTCACTGCGAGCCTGATGCCATGGATATCATCACGACAAACATTGAGGGAGTAAAAATTGCACCCCTAGGGAGGATTCCGGATGAGCGGGGAACCATTCTGCATGGGGTACGGGCCGACAACATGCTTAGCAAGTTCGGCGAAGTTTATTTCAAGAAGCTGTATCAGGGCGTCATCAACGGATGGCATATGCATGAAAAGCTGGTGCTCAACTACATCTGCGTGCACGGTATGATTAAACTCGTGCTCTACGACATGCGCGAGAAATCCCCGACGTATAGACAGCTTCAGGAATTTTTTATCGGGGATGACAACTACTGCCTGGTGCATATTCCACCGGGGGTCGCGAACGGATCGAAGGGCATGGCGGCGCCGTTTTCCATCATGTGCAACGTTGCCTCGGAACCGCACGACCCGAGCCTCAAATATCTCCGGATTGACCCTCATTCCGGCGAGATTCCCTATAACTGGACACGCCGTGACTACTAGCCCCAAGGAATACTCATGCTGATTGTCCGCGCACCGATGCGCATCAGTTTCGTCGGAGGGGGGACTGATCTCCCTGATTTTTACCGGCGTTCGCCTGGCCTCGTGCTCTCGACCGCGATTGACAAATATGTGTATGTCGCGATCAACCGCCCGCCACTGGTGCGCGAGGTATCGGCCCGGTATTCCATCGGCGAGATGGTAGATCATCCCTCGATGCTCAAGAATGACCGCATCCGCGAAGCGCTGCTCGATCTCGGCATCCATAGCAACATCGAGGTGGCGACGTTCACCGACGTATTCGTCAATGCCGGGTTAGGCTCGTCATCGAGTTTCTCGGTTGCGCTCATGAAGGGTCTGTATATGTCCCAGGGTCGGCGCATGGACAAGCGGGAGGCAGCCGAGGCAGCCTGCCGGCTGGAGATTGATCTCGTGAGGGAACCGATCGGAAAACAGGATCAGTATGCGTCAGCATTCGGCGGATTCAATATTTACCGGTTCAATCCGGACGAGTCTGTAGATGTCATCCCACTGCGTTTGGATTACAAGAGACGTCTGCATTTTGAGCGGCACATCCTGGTTTTCTTCACCGGCATCACGCGTCTTGCATCGAGCGTGCTGGCGGAGCAGAAGGCGGGCACGGCAAAAAATTTCGCCACTCTGCGGGAGATGGCCGATTCCGTTCTGGAATTCCGTGACTGCCTGTTGCGCGGGGAGTTTGAGCAACTCGGCCGGATGCTGCACGCCACGTGGATGAAGAAGAGGACACTGGCATCGAACGTGTCCAATACGGCGCTCGACGCCATGTATAATGCGGGCATGGAGCACGGGGCATGGGGGGGCAAGGTACTGGGAGCGGGAGGCGGCGGCTGCATCCTGTTCATCGCGCCGCTGGAACAACATGCCGCCATCCGGGAGGCTTTGCGCGGTGTGGCCCATGCGCATGGGCTCGGCCGGTTCAACGAGGTTCCCGTGCGTTTTGTGCAGTCCGGTGTGGAAGTGCTGGTGAACGGTGACTCCACCCACCGCGTGATCCCCAGTTAAACGGCAATGGAAGAGTACATACAAAACTTCTCGCAGCACGTCATCGCTGCTCTGAGCGACCTGCCCAAGGAAGAAATCGCCAAGGCGCTGGATATCCTGCAGGCAACGTACGAACGTGACGGCCGCATCTACGTGTTCGGCAACGGCGGCTCTCTGGCTCTCGCCACACACTGGGTCAGCGATTTTAACAAAACGGTTTTTAGCCACCACCTCGACAAGCACAGCCGCCGCTTCCAGGCGATACGCCTGCCGACGACGGAGGAAGAGCTTACGGCGTGGGCCAACGATGTCGGATTTGATATGGTTTTCGCCGGGCCACTGCACAATTACATACAGGATTCGGACACGGTGATCGCGATCTCAAGCTCGGGAAATTCGCCCAACGTGATCAAGGCGGTGGAGTTGGCCAGGCGCTACAAGATTCCAGTCATCGGGCTGTCGGGCTTCGACGGCGGCGGCCTCGACCCACTGGCCGATGCTAAGATCCGGATTCCCAGTGAAAAAGGTCAGTATGAACTGGTCGAAAGCGTGCACGGCGTGATCCTTCATCTTATGACCAAGTACTTCAAAGACTATTTCGACTATCTGGCCGAGCAAGCATGAACGTTCTGGTAACAGGAAACAAAGGTTATATCGGACCGGTTCTGTGTGAGATGCTGATGCAGAATGGCCATACCGTCATTGGCTACGACACCGGCTATTATGCCGGTGGTGAGCTTTATGCCTATCCAAAGATACACGGTCAGATATGCAAGGATGTCCGTGATGTCACCCGTGACGATCTGCGCGGCGTTGACGCTGTGATGCATCTGGCTGGCCTTTCAAACGATCCGCTTGGAGAACTGGCCCCCGGTCTTACAGAAGATATCAATTTCCGCGGGACCTTGTTATTCGCCCTGTGCGCCAGGGAAGCGGGAGTAAAACGATTCATCTATGCTTCCTCCCAGAGCATGTATGGCATTGCCGATGTAAGTCAGGAAGTGGAAGAAGACAGTAGCCAGAAAATCCCCGTTACGGCCTACGCCCGGACCAAATGGGACGCCGAGATCGAACTGATGCGTATGAGCGGCGACGGCTTCACCATTACCGCCTTGCGACCATCCACTGTATTCGGCGCAAGCCCGAACCTGCGCTGCGACATCGTGTTTAACAATCTGGTGGCCTGCGCCTACACGACTGGAAAGATAGAAATCAAGAGCGACGGCACGCCTTGGCGTCCGGTGGTCCACGTCCGCGATGTCTCAAATGCATTCATCGCCTGTCTTGAAGCGCCACGGGAGCTCGTGGCTGGCGAATCGTTCAACATTGGCATCATGAACGGTAATTACACCGTGCGTGACTTGGCCGAGGCGGCCCAGCGGTCCGTACCGGGAAGTACTCTGATCTTCACCGGCGAGCATGGCGCCGACTCACGCACCTACCGGGTGAGCTTCCGCAAGATACTCACGCGGCTGAAGGATTACTACAAGCCGCAATGGGATCTCGACCGAGGAGGAAAGGAATTGGTGGGTTTATTCCGCCGTATCAACTTTACCGAAGAGCAGTTTCGCGGTAGAGACTGCATCCGTCTGAAACAGATTCGGTATCTGCTCGATGAGCACAAGGTAAATCCCGACTTGAGATGGACGGGTTGATGCAAATCAACCAGGCGGTCATTCTGGCCGGCGGCAGGGGCGAGCGCCTGCGACCGCTCACCAACAATCTTCCGAAACCCATGGTGCCTGTGAATGAGCGCCCGTTTCTGGAATACCTGGTTGAGCGGTTGCGCGTCAGCGGCATCACCGAGATCGTGATGCTGCTGGGCTATCTCCCCGAGAAAATTACCGAATACTTTGGCGACGGAGGCCGATTCGGCCTGCGCATCCGGTATTCCATCGGCACGGTGGACGACGAAACCGGAACCCGTGTGCGGAACGCCAAGGCGTTATTGGCCGACAGATTCCTGCTAATGTACGGTGATAATTACTGGCCGCTTCCGCTGGATGAGATGACGTGCACCTATGAAAAAATGGCCGCGCCAGTGATGGTGACCGTGTATAACAATAGGGATGGCAGGGGAGAATACGGTTTTCGGAACAATATCCACATGTCAAAAGACGGATACGTGCTGTCCTACGGCGCCATTCCGGCGGGCGCGGAACACCAGGGTGTGGATATTGGTTTTTTCCTGTTGGATAAGGGAATGGTGCCAGGGATGCCCGCGCATAATTTCTCGTTTGAAAAGGAGTTTCTCCCCCGCTTGATCACGCGGCGGCAACTGGTAGCGTTCCGCACAAACGAACCCTATTACACGATCACGACGCTGGAAATGGTGGAGGCTACCGGACGGATACTCCGCCAAGTTCATCGGTCGGTGAATTAATATCCCGAATCTGAACCGTTATTATTAAAAGATATGGCTTATATTGTCGGCTTGTTGATTATTCTTGGAGGGATTGGGCTCCTGATGGCGGACTTGGAGATTGTCCATTTTCCTGAGATAGCGTGGACGAGTGTCGGGCCGTATCTCTTGATGGCGGCTGGCGTGGGATTGATAGTCGTCGCAAACAAGGCCAAGTGCTACTGGAACAGAGTCTCACGCAGGCTGGCGAGAGCCGTTGAGAAGATCGATCTGCTATATGAGTCGGCTGAGATCCAGAAAGAATCTGCGCGTGACGAATATTCCGAACTGCATGGAATCGTCAAGCTTTATTCCAATTCCCCATCTTTGTACCGCGCCTCCAAACTGTGGGAAAACCTTTTTTTGCTGCACCTGCGATGGATCAAGGAAAACGGCGTTTCCAATTTCAAGCGCTCGGTCAACTTGGGGTATTTTCAGTGGAAGATCGGACTGCGCGACGATCAGCTTATCTCGGTGCTGCGCCACGCCAGCCCTCTTGCAGTCTTGAACCATTTCATGAAAATTCGCATACCGGCCCCGCTCACGGACGACGTGGGGTCCGCCCCGCAAAATCGGTTTATTTACCGCCTCTTTATGGCAGGACTGATCGAGGCGGCGAGATCGGTCGACCGGCAGCAGCTATTTGACCGGATCGAAGAGCCCTCGCTGGGTAATCCTTGGCCAGTATATTACAAAAACATGCGCACATCGCAGGATGTCTGCAATTCCCTGATCGAATATTACAGCATCTCCAGTATATCTGATTTGCCGGAGCGAGCAATTATCGGGGAACTGGGCGCCGGCTATGGAAGGTCAGCCTACATGTTTCTGAAGGCAAGTCCGGGCATGAAATACGTAGTCTTCGACATTCCGCCAGCAATTTACGTCTCCCAATGGTATCTGAGCCACGTTTTTCCAGATAAAAAAATATTTAAAGTGCAATCATTCCGGAATTTCGAGGATATCCGGAAGGGCTATGAACAGTCAGATATTGCATTCTTCCTTCCAGAGCAGATTGAGCTGTTTCCTGACAAACACTTCAATTTATTCCTTAATATCAGCTCGCTGGGTGAGATGCGGTTAGAGCAAATCAGGAATTATTTGTTCCAGATCAGTCGAATGACGCACGGGTATTTCTATAGCAAACAATGGGTAACCTCGGTGAATACGGGCGATAACATGGTCATTCGCAAGGAAGAGTATCCGGTACCGCCGGGGTGGGAAATCGTCTATAGCCGCAACACAATAGTGCAGAAAAAGTTCTTTGAGACATTATACAGGATACGTTAACTTCCCCTAAGCGCTGGAGCCAGCCATAATGCGTGTATTAGTTACTGGCGCATCTGGATTTATTGGACAGTATTGCATTGCGCTTCTCTCTGGCAGGGGGAGCGATGTGCATGCGGTCGGGCGTCAGCCACCGCAAAACTCTACCAACGTTATCTGGCATGCCGTCGATTTGGTTGCGCCCGGTGCCGTCTCCCGGCTGGTGGAGGAAGTCAAGCCGACTCATCTCCTGCATCTCGCGTGGTACACCGTTCCGAAAAAGTACTGGAGCGCCCCGGAGAACCTGGAGTGGGTAGCAGCCTCGTTGCTGTTGGCGCGCGAATTTGCTCGGCACGGTGGAAAGCGGGCAATCTTTGCCGGCACCTGCGCTGAATATGAGTGGGTCGAGGGACGATATTCGGAATATGTCACACCGTGTCGGCCGACCTCGTTTTTTGGCCTATGCAAGCACGGCCTGCATACCTTGGTGGACCGGTTTGCAACTGAAGCCGGCCTCAGTCATGCATGGGCGAGGATTTTCTTTCTCTACGGTCCGCACGAACATCCGGCGCGGCTGGTGGCGGCCGCGACCCGCTCATTGCTGGTGGGGGAGCATGCACAATGCAGCCCCGGGCTTCACTCGCGGGATTTTCTGCATGTTGAAGATGCGGCACGCGCGCTTGTCGCGTTGCTGAAAAGTGAAGTGATCGGTCCGGTCAATATTGCCTCTGGGCAACCGGTGGCGATCCGGGAAATTGCAGCAAAGATTGGTGACATTTTGGGGTGTCGTGACAGGGTTGATTTCGGCGCGCTGCCCGCCCCCTCCAACGAGCCGCTGGTCATGTATGCGGATACCGCGCGTCTGGCCCGGGAGGTCGGCTGGAATCCCGTCTACACCCTGGACTTCGGCCTGCGGCATACGGTCGAATGGTGGAAGAATTCCCTGAAACGGGAAGATGGAATAAAAACAGAAGAAGCGCTATGAAATTACTTATCGATACGGATCACAAGACTCTTGTCAACGAAGACAATCAAGGTTCCCATGAATATGCGCTCTATTCCCCGGAGGCTTTCAAACTGATCTCGCACCTATGGCTGAAGGTCGGATGGGACCAGAAGTATCCCTACACGTTCAGTTGGATGGGAAGGCCCGTGATCCAGCTTCCTGAGGACTTGATCCGTATCCAGGAGGTGGTTTACCGCATCAAGCCCGATGTCATCCTGGAAACTGGAGTCGCTCATGGTGGATCACTGATTTTCTACGCCAGCCTGTGCAAGGCTATGGGCAAAGGTCGCGTCATTGGCGTGGATATCGAAATTCGCAAGCACAACCGGCGCGCGATCGAAGAGCATGAGCTTACCCCCTTTATTGCCTTGATAGAAGGCAGCTCTATTGATAAGAATACCGTCGCTCAGGTGAAAGCGCTGATCCGGCCTGGTGAACGGGTGCTCGTTATTCTGGATTCCTGCCACACGAAGCAACATGTTCTTGAGGAACTGAATGCGTACCATGACCTGGTATCGCCGGGTTCCTACATCGTGGCGACGGATGGGAGCATGCAGTTTCTGCATGATGTTCCGCGGGGCAAACGCGACTGGACATGGGATCACCCCTCCGCCGCCGCGCTTGAGTTTTCCCAGAGTCACCCGGAGTTTGTGATCGAACAGCCGCCCTGGCCATTCAATGAGAGCGAATTGCGTGAAAATGTTACCCACTGGCCCGGCGCCTGGCTGTGCCGAACCAGCTGACACGGCCTTTTGAAATGAACAGCATTGTCAATGGTAGTTTTGCACGAAAGTATCGGCGTGCATGAACCACAGGCGGAAGCCGATCGCCGCCGTCTTTTGGCGGCGTATGCACTGGTCCTGTTAATAATAGGCTGGACCAAACTTGTGTCTTGGTTCGCCATCGGGCCCATGATGGCGCTGCTTCCCCTGTGCGCAGGGTTCGTGATCCTCGTTTACCTTGCTCCGCCGATCGCCGCCGCGCTGTTTTTCCTGGGCAACTATTTTTTTGGCAATCTCTCCATGGCCTTCTACCCGAACATTTCATTCTTGACAGTGATTACCGCCGTTCTGGTCTGTGCGCTGCTTTTTGTCCGGTGGAAACGCGGCGAGTTAGCTTGTTTCCTGAACCTGCCCAGGCGAGTCTGGCTGGCTATTGCTGCTCTGGCTCTGTTCTTCCTGATTGGCTACCTCCGCGCCCTCTGGCAAGTGCAGATGCTCGAGATTGATCCGGAGCATTCCCGGTCTGTCTTTTCTCTGTTTCAGACGAGTTTGAGAGGCAACAATGAACAGGGTCATTACATGTTTATCGGTCATTGGCTCAGCTTTATTGCAATCGGCGCGTTGGCCTGTTTAGCCCGTGGTGAGCTTAAAATATTTTTTGCTTCATTCTCGGTTTTATTCGTGGTGCAGTTGCTGTCCATCCCTTTCTCATACTATCCGGAGTTCTTCAGGGCCATTTATGTAGAATGCCAGGCGATGGGGCTTGGGCACTTCCAAGTGAACCGCGGTTATCTCGGTTATATGGCCGCGCTAGCAAGTGGCTTGTCCCTGACGATGGCCCACGAGCGAAAAAAACTTCTGCGCGTGCTCTTTCTGGCTTGGTGGATGGTGTTATCGGTGGTTGTGTTTCTGAGTGCTACAAAGGGGCCGTTTTTTGCATGGATTCTTGCGACTGCCTTTGTGTTTTGGAGGGGGAGGCGGATTGAGAAACTGCCCTATATGACACTGGCCTGTTTGGCTGTGATGGTGGGCGCCTTATCCACCATTTCTGGTTATTCCGTTGTGCCATGCGGAACAGTCAAGAAGGTTGTGGAGCAGCGAAACAGCATCGCGACACGTATCGCCTCCGTCCAGGATTTGCTGGCCCCCTATTTGGGTTTACGGATCAGCGAAGAGGTTCGCCTGCGTACTGGAGAAACTCACCGTTCGACAAGAGCCGAGGACATCGTGCGTTATCAGGCGGGCGAAACACTCCCTCGGTCACCGAGTGAGTACATGCGTGCCAAGGGCGGGGAGACGGGGGGCTTGCATGACTGGCTTGTTGGAAAAGGTTTTGGTGGGGTTACCCGCAGCATTGATTATGAGAGCGGGCGGGTTTATACGCACGCTGGCAGCCTGAATCTGTTTGTTGATCTGTTTATTGAAACAGGTTTTATTGGGTTGTCGCTTTTTGTTTTTTCAATAGCAGTGTTGTGGTTCAACTTCCGGACTACGGTGGCCAGCATGACACCAGACAAAGGTCATTTGCTGCTCCTTGGCATGTCTTCAATGCTGCTGGTGCTGCTGGTGAGAGAAAATATTGCAGCAGAAACGAATACGGAGGATGTCGTTGCCTTAATGATTGGTTTGTTGATCAGCGCTGCGTGCGCATTCATCCGGTGCAACCGATGAGTAGATACGGGTCTGCCGCGAGCCTCCGATCAAACATTTTATCCAATTTCTTGGGACAGATATTTCTCATGGTGTTGGCTCTCGTGTCCGCTCACTTTGTGTTCGAGAAACTAGGCCTTGAGATACTCGGCGTGATCTATTTCGCGACAACAGTCACCTTTGTGTTTAACATTCTGTCTGACGTAGGACTGTCGCATACGGTCACACGCGAAATTGCCGCCTATCGGGAATCGCGTGGAGACTACGTAAAAGACCTGATCGGCTCGACTTCGGTGCTCGCGTGGGTCGCTTGTGGCGTCTCCTGCCTGATCGTCGTGATGCTGTCCCCGTATCTCGTCAATCACTGGCTGAAAATCGACGAAATCGAGTCGGCCGATGCCACTCTTGCCTTCCAGATCATCTCGGCCGCGCTGCTCTTGTCGGTCCCGCGGGCGATTTATGGCGCCACCTTGGCGGGTTACGAGAGGATAGATCTTTACAATCTGGCCAATGTTGGCAGCGCAGGAGTCACGCAGCTTGGTTTGATACTGATTCTCGCTGTCGGCGGCAATCTGTATGCCATCGCCGTCTGGTACGCGTTATCGGCCCTGATTGGAATCGCCATTTTTATATTCTTGGCCGGGAGGCTTGCCGGGTTCCATGCCTTACGTCTGAAGTTCCGCGCTGCGGTCATCCGCGACAATGTGCGCTTCGGGTCTCTGTTGTTCATCAATTCCATGGTGGGTTATCTACTATACCAGATCGACCGTTGGGTCATCAGCCGCTTGCTACCGGTGAGTCTGCTCGGCTACTACGGCGTGGCCCAGGGATTCGCCTCGAAAGCAAGCATGGTGTCCGGCGCCATCGCAACTGCCGCATTTCCGGCTTTGTCTCACGGCGTCACCAACCAGGAACGTTCCCGCTGGACCAGTCAGTATCACAAACTACAGGATCTGACCGCCTATGTGCTCGTGCCACTGTGCGCGGCAGTGGCCATGCTGGGAATCGTCATCATGGAAGTCGTTTTCAGCCGGCAGGTGATGGAGGCGGCCTGGTTGCCGCTGATATTTCTCTCGGTTGGCCAGCTGCTCCTGGGGCTTCAGTACGTGCCGTACATGTTGTCGCTCGCCATGAAACGCCCGGAAATATCGCTCTATCCCAGTCTTCTCGCGCTCGCCGTCGTGATTCCCGCTGCCGTTTTGCTGACCCTGTATTTCGGGCTGGCCGGGGCCGCGCTCACACCGGTGCTCGCGAGCTTCGTGCAAATGATGTTCTTCCTGCCTAGGTTCAGTTCGGAGTGCCTGGCGACCGGGGCGTGGCAGTGGTACCGGAAATCGGGAGCCTATGTTGGTGTCGGACTGTTTGTCTACGGCCTTCCTTGGCTTCTGCTCGGCTTCTTCGGAACTGGATTGGATCTATATGGATTGGTCGCCTCCTATATAGCGGGAACATTGATATATATGTACTTGGGATGGCTTATTTCAGGGCGCGAACTGAAGAGTGCTATCGTCCATCATCTGCATTCATTGCGTTTTCGTTATGCCTGATTCGCGCCCGTCTGTGAATTCGGTTCCGGAAATGGTCACGACAGTTATTCCGACCTATCGCCGCCCCCAGTTGCTCCGGCGAGCTATTTTGAGCGCGCTGAACCAGTCTTATCCTTGTGTGCGCGTGTGCGTGTACGACAACGCATCTTGGGACGAGACCGAGCAAGTTGTTATGACGCTGGCCGGGGAGGGAGCGCGGGTGCGCTATCATCGCCATCCCGTGAATATTGGCTCCTACCCCAATTTCAATTATGGCCTGCAACAGGTGAAAACCCCATTCTTCTCGCTTCTTTCCGATGATGATTTCCTTACACCTTGGTTCTATGAGAGAGCGATGGAAGCATTCATTGCCTATCCGGATGCCATGATGGCGTGCTTGGCCACCATGGTGGTTGACACTAAATTGAATGTTCTCACACGCCCGGTCGGTGTTTCCGAGATGAGATATTACGCCGCCGGGGGGGCCTTCAAAGGCATGATCGAGGCAACAATTCCCCGCACGTGGACGGGGATTGTCTTTCGCACGGAAGTGCGGGATCGAATTGGACTGATCGATACGAACGTTGGGCCACAGGCAGATGGTGGTTTCGTCTATCATGCGGCGGCCAGATTTCCCGTTGTGGTGGCTCCCGGTGTAGGCGGTGTACTGATGGCTCACGATGCTTCCACCAGCGGGACCGTACCCCCGATCGGCAAGAATTACATTGCTTGGTGGGATGCAATGATGAAGCGTATTGCCGAGGACAAGGCGGTTCCCGATTTTGTTCACACCTGCTTGAATCAGCGCCTCCATCAGGATTATCGCAGAATTGGTTTTGTGCAGGCGGTCAAGTCCCTGGCACGCGGCGATTACGCCTATGCGCTCGCGGCAGCGCGGGGCGTGAAGGATTGCGGTTATCCAGTGGCGGGGACATTGCTGGGCCTGTTCACCTTGGTGTTCGAAAAGCTGCGCTTGCGGAAGGTGGCGGCGGCCATCCGAGCTGTCCGTCGTCGTATCCACGGTTACCGCCGTAGGTCGTTGAACGAAAAATATGGCCATCTTGTTGCATTTGCTCGGCAATATGAAAAATAACCAGAGGGAGCGGCAGCGGATGAAAGCGGCCTTGGTCACCGAGGCCTGGAAACAAGAGATCAAAGTTCAGGGCCATGAGCCGGCCGATGTAACGATGCATCCCTGCCTGAAGTTCCGCCCTGCTGAACCGGATATGACGACTCATCTTGCAACATACCCGCTTCGGACGCTCCGATCCTGTGCGAGTGCTGGAATCCGGATGCGGTGGCATTCAGCTCGTTCAGTTGTAGGTCAATGGCTGGTCCTGTACTGGTGTGGATTGTTCGTAATGTTGGTATTACAGTTCCAGGAACTGACTGGAGGACGGCAATCGTGCCAGTAGTGCCTCGTAATATTCTTCCGGCCGATGACCGTACGCCCGCGCAATACGTCCTGCCATTGCCCGACCAACTGGAGATCCTTGTCAAGCGGCCCATACGGCGGTTTGTATATCCTATCTACAAATTCCTTATTAATGAATGGATGGGTCGGCGATACCAGACCATGTGCCGTTTTCCTGTTGATCAATGGTTGTGGGGGCAGCGAGGAAACGATTTTGAGGTCCACAGACGTCGCGTTAACAAGATATTTCCACTTCGAGGGCAACGTCTTTTGATTGCTGGCTGTGGGACGGGTCGCGATATCATATCTTGGTTACCGTACAGCCCAGAATTGGTAATAGGAACCGACTACTTCAGGTATGACCGTGCATGGTCTCTATTGCACCATCAGGTCGCCCAAAAATACCCTCATGTAATGCTGGAATTTACGCAGTCGGATCTGTCACACATAGAACATTTTTCGGATTCATCGCTTGATGTTGTCGGCTCCGATGCTGTGTTTGAGCACGTACGAAATTTGTCAGATGTTTTACTTGAATTTCATCGCTTGCTCAGGCCAGGGGGCATTGTCTATGCGACCTTTGGACCACTCTGGTATTGTTGGGGTGGTGACCATATTTCAGGGTACGACGCCATTGCCGCTGGATATAATCATCTAGTGCTCGATCGTTCAGCGTATACAAGGTACATAGATACATTGGGAACGTTTAGCCATTCGGAGCACGATGGTCGAACATGGATTGAAAATGGGCTTTTCAGCTATTTGCGCCCAACTCAATATTTGGAGGCACTGGAGAAGGCAGGATTCCACCGTGAATATGTAGCTCTGATAATTGAACCTCGGGCTATCAAGTGTTTGTTGGAAAATCCAGTCCTCGCTTCTATGTTGTTGGGTAAGCATGATAAATTCGATCTTATCGTGACAGGTATGACCATCATCTACCGGAAACCACATTTCTCAATCCATGAACGAGAATGATATTGAGGAGGGGTGTCTAAAATATTTAAATTGTCACAAATGCATCACCATGGGTTACACATACACGCCTAGTGGCACGGACACAGGGTCAGCGAGTCCTGCGGGAATATTGCGTCCGTAGAATGTCAAAAATCGCAGCAGTGCCGGACGGAGAATGTCGTGAGGATCATCGAGCGCGGTTCCTGACAACCAGCCCGGGCAATCCTACCCCATTAACTCATCAGCATGATTTAATAAAAAATGTGGGGCAGGTCTGATGAATGGACACGTGGAATCTACCGGATCAATCGGGATGTGGCGGGATGTAACCCGCACAGTGTGGCTGTTGATTATCATCTATCCGTTTCTGTATTTGTGGCAGGGCATCAGTTACAGCGACGAAGGCAATGCCCTGGTCATTTATCAGCTAATCTTCAGCGATCCGGCTGCGATTGCCGACACTTACGGGGTTTGGGGGACGAGCATTATCGGTGGCGCCTGGAATCTGTTGTTCGGTGAGTTTGGTCTGGCCGGTTTCCGGGTCGGCGGGGCTGTTGTCAGCATCGCCACGTTCGGTCTGGTTTATCTTTTGTGCCGACCTCATCTGGACAGGATGACAATCGGGCTGGGCGTGCTGGTGGGCGTGATGTATTACCACCATTTTATGACGACAACCCTGCTTGGCTACAATAATCTCTCCCTGTTTTTCCATCTTGCATCCATATTGCTGCTGGTGCGCGGTCTCAATGCGAATCGCCAGGGGTTTATCTTCGCCGCTGCCGCACTGATTGGTTTCAACATCTTCGTCAGGCTGCCTAATCTGCTGGGCCTGTTTATGGCACTGGCCATTGCTTGGCACGGCTGGATGCAGGGAACGCCGGCCCGCATCCAGTGGAAGCAGTTGATGATTTTCACCATCGGTGTGGTTGTGGCCGTGGCCATGTCACTGGTCATGATGCGGGCTCTGGGCCATGATTACTATTATCTGCGTTCGCTCGAATATCTGTTCGCCTCCACCGGCAACGCCGATCATGGTCCCTATGGCAATCTAATCAAGCCCGTCCTCAATGGCTATTACCATCTGTTATTCGATGGTCTGGTGATGCTGGCCCTGTTGCTCCTGGCCGTGCACTGGACCCTGAGGATGGACAAATATCGCCCCCGTGTATGGTTGCTGCCGGCCGCGGGGGCGCTTCTGTTCTTCTGGTACTTTTACGACGTGATCGGCATTCCCCTGTCCGGGCGGTTAGGGTCGATGCTAGTGGCGTTGTGCATGGTGGTTTCGGCGCTGTATGCGTTCATGGCGCGGTGGCGGTCGGGACCGCTGGGCGTAATTGGCCTGTTGCTGTTGATTCAGTTAGTCATCTGGCCGCTGGGATCAGGGGCCGGTTTCGTCAATCAACTCTACCTGCTCCCGGCTGCTCTCCCGCTGGTAGTTGAGTTCATGCGTAACGTCAAGGGTATCATGGGTGAGACGCGGTTCGCCCTGGCTGGCGGACAGGATGCGGGCGGGTCAGTCGTGGCCGGTTCAGAGACGCTTCATGCTTACCGGAAGCGCGCCCTGGCGCTGCTGTTGTTATTTTCAGCGGTGAACGGATTCTGTTTTTCGTACTCTGACTCATACAATCGCCCGGGGCTCCGTTATGCTGTTGATAACCAGTACCTGAATCATGTGTATACCACCCATGAAAAAGCCGAGTCGCTCAACGCGGTGATTGCAGAACTGGGCAAATATGTGCGCAAGGGTGATACGCTGTTTGTTGCGTGGACCGCGCCGCTGCTTAATTACCTGACTGAAACCAAGCCGTATTTCCCACACCCATGGTCGGAGATCTATACGCGCGATGAAATAGAAAGGATGCTCTTGGAGAGGGGTGACAGGCGTCCACTTCCAGTAACCGTAAAATATGGCAATACTGGTTATGATGATATTTTGGAGGAATTTCTTGCCTCGAATGCGTACCGGCGGGTGTGGAGCAACGGTGAGTTTGCCGTGTATGTTCCCCCGGCCGAGGACACCGTGAGCCATACGGGAGGTCCTTTGCACGGCGGGCCCGGGAGGGCTACGGGATGAGTTTTTATTCACTCAGAAGTCCTGTTGACCGGTTAACTTTGGTCCGATTTTTCATACTGCCAGAACGCCCGGTACGCCGTGCGCCGGGTTTGCTCATTGAAACCGGTGTTACCTTGACAGCTTCGAAAATCAGTGCCTATCCTGGATTTGTGACCGGGAGTCGGGCGATCAACCCGCTACTTCCGATCTGAGGAGCAAGGAACATGCTTATCTCCGTCGTATTTTCCTTCAGAAATGAGGAAAAGGTCATTCCCGAACTCGTCCGTCGCGCCTCGGCTGTTCTAGAGGACCTTGGCGAGCACGAACTCATATTTGTGAATGATGCCTCAACGGACGGATCATTGGAGATATTGCAGTCGCTGCGCGCGGCGAACAACAACATTAAAATCATCAGCATGTCACGCCGTTTCGGAGTAACACCCTGTGTGATTGCCGGGTTGGCTGAGGCAAGAGGGGACGCCGTTGTGTATATGGACGCCGACCTGCAGGATCCGCCCGAACTGATCCCTGATCTGGTGCGGAAATGGCATGAGGGTGTGGAGGTTGTTCATACCGTCCGCACCAAGCGGTATGGGGAAAGCTTGATGAAAATGTGGCTGACCATGCTTGCGTATAAAATGATCAATGCCTTTTCGGACATTGATTTCTACGAAAACGCCGGGGACTTCAAACTCTTGTCGAGAAGGGCTGTAACGGAAATACTGAAGCTGAATGAACACGACCCTTATCTGCGGGGTTTGTCCAGATGGATCGGCTTCAGGCAGGCCATGGTGCATTATGAACGTGATGCGAGGGCGGCTGGTGAATCCAAGTTTGGATTATTCAAGAGCACTAACCCCTATAAGGAATTCAATCGCGGCATTACTTCGTTCTCCGCCGCGCCGCTTTATTTCGCACTCATACTTGGATTGGTTGTCGCGCTCATTTCATTCCTGGCGCTTGCCTATGTTATCCTGACCAAGCTTATGGGAATCAATCTGCCGGGTTGGACGGCCATTATGGCGACCATCCTGTTTCTGAGCGGAGTGATCTTGTTTACCATCGGGATCCTTGGTGTATACTTGGGGAGGATTTACGAACAGGTTAAGGGACGCCCCAGCTACATTATCGACCGGAAAATAGGGTTTGATTGACGAAATGAACAGGGGTGCCGCATGCTAACAAAATACTCTTTCCTGAAAATCAGTTTAATTTTTCTGCTATTGCGCAAGGGAAAGCTGTCTCTGCGCAAGATCGCCAATACCGCTTATTGCTACGTGGCCTACTGGCTCAAGCTCAACCGATCCGGGCGGACGCCGTTTCTCATCAACTTTGAGCTGTCCAATAACTGCAATGAAAGCTGCGTTTTCTGCCGCGACAAGAACGGGAAGATCTATGATCTGAATCCCGGTAAATCGGACGGTTTCATTCCAAAAGGAGTCATGAAACTTCCGATATACGAGAATATTATCCGGCAGACCAAGGACACACTGCTGATGGCCGTACCTTATGTAAACGGCGAGCCATTTATTTATCAGTACTTGGACGATGTTCTGAGAGTTGCCAAGGAATGTAACGTCGCGACGATTCTTTCATCGAATGGTATTTTGTTGAACGAGGCCAATATAGAGAAAATATTGAGTAACGATCTTGACCAGATCAAGGTGCACGTCTCCGGTTTTACAAACGAGGTCCACCAAGTGCAACATCGTCTCGGCAATGTGGAGGTAATCAAGAGCAATCTGAGCATGTTGGCCCGGAGGATCAAAGAGAGAAAGGCCCGGATGATCGTGCTGATTGATTACATCCGCTACAAACACAATACCCATGAGATTGAGCAGTTCAGGGATTTTGCCCGTCAACACGGGTTTCTGTTCACTATCCGTCCTGGCAACCCCCGCGGCATGGAAGACAAAGAGGACATTCAGCCTGTTGTCCGCTCTGCGGCGCACATACCTTGCGACTGGTTGTGGAAGGTGCTCACCGTCAACTGGAACGGCGACATGTTGCCCTGCTGTGATTACGTGACATGGAGCAACGTCAAGGGCTATGGGACGTTCAAGCCGGCGGAAACCGACATATTAAAGGTATGGAATGGGCCTGAGGTGGTGGGGATGAGGAAGACTCATAGAGAACATGGAAGAAAGACCATACCTATCTGCTCGGGCTGCAACCGGGTGGGGATTGAGTACAAGTACTAACCCGGCTTGGCGGCCGGAGCGGTCCGCGGCCAGTATCCCGATCGTGTGATATTTCCGTTTTTAAAGCATTCTCCAGTTAGAGTAATGGCTTTTTTCCGGTTGTAACAGCATGATCAGGTACGAATATTCCGAGAACGGTTATCAGGGATGGGGTGCTGCCCGGGGCCGGTTCCAGGATGAATTTCTGGTACGCCTGTTTCGAGATATGTTGCGCATACGCTTGATCGAAGAGGAGATCGAGCGGCGCTACCACCAAGACCAGATGAAAACACCGATCCATCTGGTTATCGGGCAGGAGGCGACCTCGGTGGGCTGTTGCGCGGCGTTGCGCAAGACTGACCTGCTGTACAGCAGCCACCGCACGCACGGCAATTATCTCGCCAAGAGCGGTGATCTCAAGGCGATGCTGTGCGAGATGCACTGCCGCATCAACGGTTGCGTTGGCTCGCGCGGCGGTTCCATGCATCTGATTGATAAGAGCGTCGGCATGGCGGGAACCTCCGCTATCGTCGCCGGCGCCATTCCGATCGCTGCCGGTTCCGCGCTTACCGCGCAGCTCCAGGGGCTTGACCGGGTATCGGTCGTGTTTTTCGGCGATGCGGGGACGGAAGAGGGTGTTACTTCCGAAAGCCTCAATTTCGCGGCTCTTAAAAAGCTTCCAGTGATTTTCTTCTGTGAGAACAATTTCTATTCGGTTCAGTCGCCGTTGGCAACCCGGCAGCCACCGCGTGAGATATATAAATGGGCCGCGGGTTATGGGATAGCCAGTGTGCGGGTGGATGGCGCCAACGTACTAGCTGTCTATGAAGCCGTTCGTGAAGCAGTCAAACGCGCACGTGAAGGCGGTGGGGCTACGTTTATCGAGGCCCCAGTGTACCGTTTCAGGGCGCACGGTGGCGCGGGCGATGACAGCCACACGGGCTATCGAGATACTGCGGAATTGAAGGCTTGGGAGGAAGTGTGCCCCATCGAGACCTATTTCCGGTTTCTGGCGGATGCGGGTTTAATCACAATCGCACAGCGCGAACACATGCATGCGGAAATCATGCTGGAAGTGATTGAGGCGTTTGATTACGCCCTGGCGAGCCCGAATCCGGAAGAAAAGGATTTGTATGCCCATATTTACAGCGATTGATAACCCCTGAGAACAAACGTCATGCCGTGGGATGAAGGTCTAGTCAATTCGCTCGTGTATGAGGCGCCCGACCCGGGCACGGGTAGATCTCTCGGTTACGCCAAAGCAATCAATGAGGCGCTCGACATCGCGCTGGCACATGACCCCGGCGTGTTCGTTCTGGGGCAGGGCGTGGATGACCCCGGCGCCATGTTTGGAACCACCAGGGGGTTGCAGGAAAAATACGGCGCCGCACGCGTGTTCGACACCCCCCTCTCCGAAGAAGGAATGATGGGCGTCTGTACTGGCGCGGCCATGAACGGCATGCGGCCGGTGTATATGCATAACCGCCCTGACTTCATTCTGCTCGCCTTCAATCAGCTGGTGACGCACGCGTCCAAGTACCACTATATGGACAACGGCCAGACCACGGTGCCGATGGTGGTGTGGGCTGCTATCGGTCGTGGATGGGGTTCCGGCGCGCAGCATTCCCAGTCCATTCAGGGACTTCTGCTCGGGGTGCCGGGCCTGAAAATCGTGATGCCGAGCACGCCATACGACGCCAAAGGACTTATGCTGGCAGCGATCGCCGACAACAACCCGGTGCTGATCTTCGAGCATCGCTGGCTGATGAAAAAAGACGGGACGGTACCCGAAGGTTTTTATACCGTGCCGCTGGGAAAAGGAATTTATCGCCGCCGCGGCAGCGATATCACAATCGTCGGCGCTTCGCATGCGCTGGAAGTCGCCTTGCAGGCGGCCAACAAACTCGCCGCCGATGGCATTGAGAGCGAGATCATTGATCTGCGGACGCTCAAGCCGCTTGACGAGCAGATCATCGCTGAATCCCTGAAGAAAACCGGAAAGATATTGGTGGTGGACACCGGCTGGGCAATGGGAGGCGTGTGTGCCGAGATCGGATGTCTCGCCGCGGAAAAGTGGTTCGATTACCTTAAATCGCCGGTGCGCCGCGTAGGTCTTCCAGACATTCCAACGCCGGCAGGCTATACGCTGGAGCAATTTTACTATCCTGATGCAGAGAAGGTCGCTGGCGTCATCAGGGAGATGGTTAAAAAATAATTTTTTGCAAAGGGGAAGCATGTACTACGAACTAGCCAGCAGTTCCTGGGGCAATGAGGAAATTCAGGCCATCCAGCGCGTCATCGCTGGCGGCCGCTTCACCATGGGGGAGAACGTTCAGCGTTTCGAAGAGGCCTTTGCCCAGAAATTCGGCGTAAAGCATGCGCTCATGGTCAGCTCCGGTTCCACCGCGAATCTGGTCGGCATCGCTGCGCTCTTTTACAAGAAGGAGCGCCCGCTTAAACGGGGCGACGAGGTGATTGTCCCTTCGATCTCTTGGGCCACGACCTATTATCCGCTTCAGCAGTATGGTCTGAAGCTCAAGTTCCTGGATGTGGAGCTTGATACGCTGAACATGGACGTATCGCAGCTTGAAAAGGCGCTGACATCCAGTACACGAATGGTTGTCGCGGTCAGCATTCTGGGCAATCCCTGTGCGCTCGATGTCCTGCGCAAGTTTTGCGACAAGCACGGCCTTTATCTGTTCGAGGACAACTGCGAGTCTATGGGCGCGGAGCTCGGTGGAAAACCATGTGGAACGTTCGGCGACATCGGTACTTTCAGCACGTTTTTCTCCCATCACATCTCGACCATGGAAGGAGGTGTGCTAGTGACGAACGATACGGGGCTGTATCACCTTGCGCGATCTATCCGCGCGCACGGCTGGACGCGCGATGTCCCGGCGGACAGCCCGATTTACGAGAAGCGTGACGACGATTTTTTCGAGGCATACCGCTTCATTCTGCCGGGCTACAATGCCAGACCACTTGAG
The DNA here is from genome assembly GCA_003599485.1 of Gammaproteobacteria bacterium. GTDB lineage: Bacteria > Pseudomonadota > Gammaproteobacteria > SURF-13 > SURF-13 > SURF-13. Next base: position 18,286 of record QZKM01000019.1, on the reverse strand, counting down.
CTGAGTGGCGCGATCGGCGTGGAGCAGTTGAAGAAACTGGATGTGATGGTGGAGACGCGGCGGCGCAATGCCAGTGTATTTGTAGATTTGTTCAAGAGCGACGAGCGCTTTATCATTCAGCGCGAGAACGGCAAGAGCTCCTGGTTCGCCTTTACGGTGGTTCTCAACCCCGAATTTAACATTGACCGTAAGAAGGTCATGAATGCCATGAAACAGGCGGATATCGGTTATCGCATCATCACGGGTGGGAATTTCCTGCGCCATGACGTTATCAAATATTTTGACTATGAATGCGTGGGGCATATCACGAACGCCAATACCGCCCATGACCGCGGATTTTTTGTCGGCAACCATCCGCACGATATCACGCCGCAGATCATGCGTTTTCATGAAGTGCTGACAAAAGCGGTGGATTAAATCCACTCCCGATGGAGGCCATTATTCTCGCCGGTGGGGTGGGCAGCCGACTCAAGGCGGTAGTGCCGGATGTGCCCAAACCGATGGCGCCCATCAACGGCCGTCCTTTCTTGGAATATCTGCTCAACTACTGGGCCGGCCAGGGTGTCAGCCGTTTTGTACTGTCGGTCGGTTACAAGTGCCAAATCATCGAGGAATATTTTAGCGCGCGGCACAAGGAGGCCGAAGTGGTGTATGCCGTGGAAGAGCAGCCGCGCGGGACAGGTGGCGGATTGCTGCTGGCACTGGAGGGCTTGCGTGGGTCAGATTCGTTTTTAGTTATGAACGGCGATACCTTTTTTGAAGTTGATCTGGCGCTGATGCGCCGTTATCACCAGGACAGGCGCGCAGAGGTGACCATCGCCTTGCGCGAAGTGGAGGCCAACAGCCGTTATGCCAGCGTAGAGATTGATAAGGATGGAAAGATAACGGCTTTTGATAATCGCGCGCGAACTTCAGGCCGGGCGTTGATCAACGGGGGGGTCTACCTGGCGGAGAGGTACGCCTTTGCCGGCATGGTTCCGGAATCTAATGAGCCGGTTTCGATCGAGGACCAACTGTATCCGCGCATGCTGGTGGCTGGCAAACGTATGTATGGTTTCCCGTCTTTTGGCCGGTTCATTGATATCGGTATACCGGAGGATTACCGGCGCGCCGCCGCTCTATTGCCGCGCGCGTAGGGATTTCATGCAGTCATCACAGCTTAGAACTTGAAAGGAAAAGATATGAGGCACAATATTCTGGTTACAGGCGGGGCGGGCTATCTGGGTTCGACCATGGTTCCGGAACTGCTGGACGCGGGACACAAAGTCACTGTACTGGACAACTTTATGTTTGGCCAGAACAGTCTGGCACATGTCTGCCACCATCCCAATTTCAGTGTGGTCTGCGGAGACATCCGCGTGGAGAGCACCATGCGGCCGCTGATAAAAAACGCCGATATTATTATTCCGCTTGCGGCACTCGTGGGCGCGCCGCTGTGCAGCAAGGACCCCGTCGGCGCTACCACGACCAATCATGACGCCATCACGATGATGTTGAAGTTGCTGAGCAAGGATCAGATTGTGCTCATGCCCACGACAAACAGCGCGTATGGAACGGGCGATAAGAACAATTTCTGCACTGAGGAATCCCCGCTGCGGCCCATTTCCCAGTATGCGATAGAAAAGGTTGAAATCGAAAAGGCGCTCATGCAGCACCCGAACGCCATCAGTTTCCGGCTGGCGACGGTGTTCGGGATGTCGCCGCGCATGCGCATTGACCTGCTGGTTAATGATTTCACTTATCGCGCGGTCTACGACCGCTTCGTGGTGCTGTTTGAGAGCCAGTTCAAGCGCAACTATATCCACGTTCGGGACGTGGCGCGCGTGTTTCTGCACGCCATCAATAATTACGGCAGGATGAAAGGCCAGATTTACAATGTCGGACTCTCGGATGCCAACGTATCCAAAAAAGAACTGTGCCAGGCGATCCAAAAGCATCTGCCGGAATTTGTTTTTCTCGATGCACCCGTTGGCAAGGACCCGGATCAACGCAACTACATTGTCTCCAACGCCAAGATCGAGGGCACAGGGTTCAAGCCGGTGTGCTCGCTCGATTTCGGCATTCAGGAGCTGATCAAGGGTTATACCATGATCTGCAACACCAGATACGGCAACATTTAACGCGCTCCACGATGCATCTGTCCTGTGTCCTCTTCTGATTTTGTCATCATTGGTGCGGGCATTATCGGTCTGACCACTGCTTTTGAACTGAAGAAACACTTTCCGAAAGCCAGCGTTGCAGTGCTGGAAAAGGAGCCGGCGCTCGGCAGGCACGCGAGCGGACGCAACAGTGGCGTGCTCCATTCCGGCATATACTATGGTGCGGACACGCTCAAGGCCAAAGTCTGTTCCAAAGGCGCTTTCCGGATGATGGAGTTCGCTGATGAGCACGGCATTCCGTACCGGCGTTCCGGCAAAGTAATTATCGCCACGCGCGAGCAGGATATTCCCACCGTCGAACGCCTGCTTCAGAATGCGCGGGACAGCGGCATTCGCGCCGAAAAACTGGACGAAAAGGGGGTCAAGGAGATCGAGCCTTATGCCAATCCTTACCGTGTTGGCATATACAGCCCGGATACTGCGGTTATCGACAGCTGGTCGGTTCTTGAAAAGCTGCGCGAACTCCTGACGCAATCCGGTGTTCACTTCGCCCTGAACCGGACAGTGACGGATGTCGCTGAAAAAGACAAATGCCTTTTTACCTCCTCCGGCAAGTATTCCTATGGATATGTGTTCAATTGCGCCGGGGCCAGCGCGGATCTGATCGCGAGGAAATTCGGATTATGCCGCGATTATACGTTGCTGCCGTTCAAGGGCCTTTATTACAAGTTACGCAAGGAAAGAGTGAATCTTGTCCGAAGCAATATCTATCCGGTGCCGGATATATCGCTGCCTTTTCTGGGTGTGCATCTGACGCGCGTCATCAACGGTGATGTCTATGCCGGACCCACGGCCATACCGGCCTTCGGGCGGGAAAATTACGGCGTGCTCCAAGGCATCCGGCTTGGAGAGGGAATGAGGGTCGGCTGGCATCTCGCCCGCCTTTATCTGCGCAATCAGAGGAGTTTCCGGCGCATGGTGCACAGCGAAATCGGAAAATACAGCAAAACGCATTTCATTGAAGCCACGCGCCGGCTTGTTCCTGATATCATGGCGGATGATTTCCTCCCTTCCGGGAAGGTGGGTATCCGGCCACAGTTGGTCAATCTGCGCACGCAAAAGCTCGAAATGGATTTTGTCGTTGAGAGCACGCCTTCGTCGCTGCATGTGCTCAACGCTATTTCTCCAGCGTTTACCAGCGCCTTTGCTTTCTCCGAATTGCTTGTTGAACGATATAGGACAGCACACGACTAGAGTACATATGGCTCATGGCAACGAAAAAGATTTTCACGCACTGCGCCAACGGAGACTGGCCTGTGAAAACAGCCGCTTCGAGGTATTTCTGGATGACGTGGAGGGCGCGAACGGTGAAAGCATCCATGACTATCTGGTCGTTGCACCGAAGATCAAAATAGGCGATCTCATCACCGGGATAGCCGTGCTGCCCATCGTTGATGGAAAATTAGGGCTGCTGCACATCTACCGGCACGCCATTCAGCGCCATCTGTGGGAAGTTCCAAGAGGTTTTGTTGATCCCGGTGAGCCGGATCGTAGTTCCGCGATCCGTGAACTGGAGGAGGAAACCGGCTTGTCGTGTACGGATGCCGACATCGAGTCACTGGGGGTCATTGCACCGGAACCAGGAATTCTCGCGGCGCGCGTGCATCTGTTTGCAGCGCGGCGCTGCCAGGCAATCAGGCCCTTCAGCGGCGATGAATTCGGCCACAAGGAATTCCGTTGGTTTGAACCGGCGCAAGTCGCTGCCCTGCATGATACTGGTGAAATCCAGGACCCATGCACGCTCATTGCGTATTTTCAATATCAAAACATGCTGAGATGAAGCTCGAACCCCAAGAAAACAAAGACAGCGGCGACGTCCTGTTTGATCCCGCAGATGTGCAAGACGCATCGGTATTTGAATCACAGCGTAACGGGAAAAGAGGTATCTTCTCGTTTCTGGACGTTGTCCGGAAGGTTATCCGGCGCAAGCGCTTTATGCTGGCGGCTGCTCTCTTCGGGCTGGCGATCCTGCTGTTTATCCTGCGGCAGCAGGGCTATTTTGCGCCAGATAGTATTGTTTTCTTCCTTAAATCCCATCCTGTTATCGCCCCTGCCGGTTTTATCGTCGTTTATGCCATTATGGTGGTGTGCCTGGTTCCGACCTTGCCGTTGAATTTGGGCGCCGGGCTGATATGGGGCGCTTATTGGGGCGGTGCTCTGACGGTAATCGGCGCCGGCGCGGGTTCGGCATGCGCTTTTCTGGCCGCACGGCATCTGGGCTCGGATTACCTCAACAGGAAGTTCAGCCATTCCGCCTGGACCTGGCTCAAGGAAGAGATACAGCGCAAAGAGTGGAAAGCGGTGGCGTTTGCCCGTCTCAACCCGATTTTCCCGTTCGGGCCTTCCAGCTATTTCTTTGGGTTGACGAGGATCAGGTTCAGCCGTTATATCGTCACTACCATGCTCTCCATTTTGCCGCTAAGCATATTGTTCGCAGCCATAGGTTCCTCCCTCAGAGGGATCGCTCTCGACGGAAACGCCTACCCACTGGTAAAGAACATGCTGGCCATATCGCTGGCTGTGGTTCTGCTCGTGGCGCTGAAGATGGTGATCAGGAGGCTCTCAAAATAGACGGGATGACGTCTACCCTGCATTGAGTCAATCAACCAATGAAAACAACACTACTGGTTCTAACTCTAAATGAATTGCGCGGCATGCAGGCAATTATGCCACGGGTCAGGCGCGACTGGTGCGACCAGATCATCGTCCTCGACGGCGGTTCCACCGACGGCACCATCGAATGGGCGAGGGAACAGGGATACGAGGTATATGTGCAGAAACGCCCCGGCTTCCGGCATGCCTATAACGAGGTGCTTCCTTATGTGGAAGGCGACGTTATCATCACCTTCAGTCCCGACGGTAACTCCATTCCGGAACTGATTCCTCCCCTAATTGACAAGATGCGGGAAGGGTATGACATGGTGATTGCCTCCAGATATCTGGGTGATGCGAAAAGCGAGGATGATGACATTGTTACCGGCTTCGGGAACTGGCTTTTTACGCGCACCGTGAATCTGTTGCACGGCGGTTATTACACTGATGCGATGGTGATCTTCCGCGCGTACAAGAAGCAAGTCGTTTATGACCTCGAGCTGGAGAAGGACGAAGGTTATGCGGCCGCAGAGAGGTTATTCCGCACCCGGATCAGTTGGGAGCCGCTCCTGTCCGTGCGTGCCGCAAAACGAAAGCTCAAAATCACCGAAATACCCGGTGACGAGCCGCCACGGATCGGTGGAGAGAGAAAACTGAAAGTACTAAAATGGGGCGCGGCGTATTATTTCCAGTTTTTAAGGGAAGTGTTCTGTTGGCGCTAGCCATGTCTTTAGAATAGCGAGTACGCGAGGATCAGGACAAAGGGAGGGAGGATCGGGTGGAATCTATGGTAGTGAAAAAAGATGTTGATGTGTTATTCATCAATCCCGGGAGCCGGTCGGCCGTTTATCAAGAACTGGGCGACAGCTTTTCGGCTATCGAGCCCCCTTCATTAGCCGGCCTGTTTGCGGGTTATACAAGGAATAAGGGGCTGTCTGTCGCCATTATTGACGCTCCGGCGCACAACCTGGGTCCGCAGGGTGTTGCCCGGCTTGTCGCGGAGAATTACAACCCCGTGCTTATTGTGATGGTGGTCTATGGGTTTCAGCCGTCCGCTTCCACGCAAAACATGCCGGCCGCAGGTGAAACCTGTGCCGCGCTCAAGGAATTGGATAGAAACTACAAGATCATGATGACCGGTACCCATCCCGCAGCTCTACCAGAGAGAACCATGCGCGAGGAAAACATTGACTATGTGTGCGACCGGGAAGGACCGCAGACCATTCTGCAAGCCACGCTCGCGCTGAAATCATCGAGACCGAGATTCAGCGGTATACCGAGCCTCTGGTATCGCGATGGTGAGCGAATCGTTGCCAATCCTCCGGGCGAGTTGATGGATGACCTGGATAATGAAATGCCGGGGGTGGCCTGGGACCTGCTGCCGATGGATAAATACCGGGCGCACAACTGGCATTGCTTCGAGCGCATCCACGAGCGTTCGCCTTATGTCTCCCTGCATACGAGCCTTGGTTGCCCGTATAAGTGCTCGTTTTGCTGCATCAATGCTCCCTTCGGGAAGCCCTCGTACCGTATGTGGTCGCCCGACACGGTCATCAGGGAGATTGATGTGCTGGTAAACAAGTATGGCGTGCGCAATATCAAGTTTGTGGACGAGATGTTTGTGCTGAACCGGAACCATGTCCTCGGTATCTGTGACCGGATCATCGAACGGGGCTATGACCTGAATATCTGGGCGTATGCGCGCGTGGATACGGTCAAGGACGAGTTTCTGGACAAGCTGCGGCGCGCCGGGTTCCGTTGGCTGGCGCTGGGCATCGAATCGGGCAGTAAGCACGTGCGCGATGGAGTAGAGAAGGGGCGCTTCGGTACGCCGCAGATTCTCGAAGTCGTGAGAAAAATTCAGAGTGCGGGAATTTACGTAATCGGGAACTATATTTTCGGTTTGCCGGACGATACGTACGAGTCCATGCAGGAGACGCTGGACCTGGCCATAGAGGCTAACTGCGAGTTTGCCAATTTTTACTCCACCATGGCCTATCCCGGCTCCCCGCTCTACCGCATGGCGGTGGAAAAAGGCTGGGAACTGCCTGATTCATGGATAGGCTACTCGCAGCACAGTTATGAAACCACGCCGCTGCCGACGGAAGTCCTGAGGCCGGCGGAGGTGTTGAAGTTCCGGGACGAGGCGTTTATGAAATACTTCAACAACCCCCGCTATCTTGATATGGTCAGACTGAAGTTCGGAGAGGATGTCGTCAGGCATATACAGGAAATGACCCGCATCAAGCTAAAGCGAAAACTCTACTCATGACGAAGCAGGAGGCCGGCATGTCATGATCATCAGCAGGACGCCATTTCGTATTTCGTTCTTCGGGGGCGGGACGGATTATCCGGCATGGTTCCGTGAGAACGGCGGCGTGGTGCTGGCTACCACCATCGATAAATACTGCTATATCAGTTGCCGGTATCTGCCACCTTTTTTCGAGCATAAATACCGGGTGGTTTATTCCAAGATTGAGAATGCACTGGAAATATCCCAGATCGAACATCCCGCCGCCAAGGCAGTGCTCGAATGGCTCAAGTGCAACAGGGGGCTCGAAATCCATCACGATGGCGACCTACCGGCGCGCTCTGGTCTGGGCTCCAGCTCATCGTTTACGGTGGGTCTCATCAACGCCATTATGGCTCTGAATGGCCGGTATATCTCGAAGGAGGAGCTTGCTAATAACGCCATCCACATCGAGCAGGATGTGTTGAAAGAAAATGTAGGATCGCAGGATCAGATATCCGTGGCACACGGCGGATTCAATCGTATCGAGTTCAAACGGGATAACACTTATGATGTCGTGCCGGTGGTTCTTCCGAAATCCAAACTGGAGATGCTGGAGGGTAGCCTAATGCTGTTCTTCACCGGCATATCGCGTTTTTCCTCCGAGGTCGCCAAAACTCAGATCGAAAATCTCAAAAAGCGCGAGCCGGAATTGCGGCGCATGGAAGAAATGGTTGGCGAGGCGCTCTCCATCCTCAATGGGGGTGAGAATAGCCTGGATGATTTCGGACGGCTTCTTGACGAGGCTTGGCGATATAAAAAATCCCTCTCCGACAAGATTTCGAACTTAACCATTGATCAGATTTATGAGAAAGCACTAAAGAGCGGCGCCTTGGGCGGTAAAATACTGGGTGCAGGCGGCGGTGGATTTCTACTGCTTTATGTTCCGCTGGAGAACCAGCAGCAAGTCAAAAGTCAGTTAACCCATTTAGTCCACGTGCCATTTCATTTTGAAAACACCGGCAGTCGCATCGTCCTATACCACCCTAATGGGCTTAGTTAGGCGACTTGGCTGCGCAAATCCTCCCATTTCGCCGTTCCTTTTACGCTCAATTCGTATGAGTATGCCATGCTGGTGAATATTACGGGATTGGTAGCGAAAAAAGGAATCCTGAGGCGCGTTTTCATTACCCTTACACTGCTGTATGCTGCGCTCCTGCTCGTCAATCCAGAACTGGGCCCAAGCGATGAGTACCATTTTCTGCCGACGCTGCAAAGTGGGAAGTATTTCCCTATGTATGGGCAAGACTTCCCCTATTACAATTCCGTCGAGCTTGGCCGGTTCGGCCCACTGGGCGGACAGGAGTACAACCTTGTCGCTATCTTCACGAGTTCCCCCCTTGGGTATTTCGTTTTCAATGCAGCCGAATTGCTGTTGGGTGCGATTCTTCTAACATGGATTCTGCGGCCATATTCCGCCACACCTGCGCTGGTGTATCTGGCCGGCGTCTTACTGTTGCTGACCCCGGGGTTCACGCTTGCCTATTTCAAGCTGCTGACCGTTGAGAAAAACGTCCTGTTCCTCCTGTCCGCGTTCGCAGCAGCCTATCTGCTCTTCCAGAAACGGCAGCAGACCGTTTACTTTGTTCTCGCCCTGCTATGTGCAAATCTGGCGATTTACTATAAGGAGCCGGTCTTCGTGGCAATCGCAGTGCTTGCCACAGGCCATCTGCTGCTGGCATGGAAATCGGCGAGCGGGAAGTCCAGGCTGCTCGACACCCTGCTGATCTCCAGCGCGTTGCTTTATATTGGCATTTATGTAGCGACCATATTGCCGCACAAGGGTGAGGTAATCTATGCGCCGTCAGCGGCTGATTACAATGCCTTTGTCTGGATGAAAAATGTCGCGAATTATGCGTTGTTTTCGGATCCAATCCCGGTACTGCTCCTGATACCGCTGCTGTTGTGGCGTCTTTTCCATGTGTTTGTTCGTGGAGTTCCGGCACACCCCATGCTGGATCCAATGCTGGCCGCCGGCGCGGCCTACGCGGGGGTCTTTTTCGTGTTGAACATGTACGGCCCTTATTATCTGCTGCCGGCATATCTTTTTACCCTTCCGCCGCTCATCTACTTCATCGGACGAGGCGAATTGCACGGCATGTTCTGGAAGACATGTTTTGCCGGAGTGGCGTTTGTGCTTATGTTCAATACTATTCCCCTGGCAGTTCATTATGTGGCGTACAACAAATACGTACCGGTGAATTTCAATAAGACCATGGATTTTCTTGTGCAGGATATCAATCGCCGGTACGCTGGCCAGAGGTTGAACATATTCTATGACGGGGTGGATCGCGGGGCGGGGCGTGGCACCTATTTTATTGCCGGTGAGTATCTCAAGTTCAAAGGTCTCTCGATTCGAAAGTTTGACTTTAAATCCGACATGGAAGCGCGCTATCCCGGCCCCCCGATAGGGCGGGCATCACCGTTCGACAGGCCGGAGGATGTGGAGGCGGTTGACCCGAATCACACCTATGCGTACCCTCAGTTTCCCTTTGCCGTTTACCAACCAGGCCCGCTGCCGCAGATCCAAAGTGGCGATTACCTGGTCATCTCACCACAAGCTACAAAAAATTTTGACAATGAATACCTGGAAGGTCTGAAGAGGGATTACGAGCTGGTTTTTCGCACCCGCAGCCCCTTGGCGGTGCCGCGCTTCGAGCTCAAGACGCTCGTCAAGTATTGGCTGACGCAAAGGCTGACGCCCGCGCAGAAGGCCAGCGCCATGGTGAGCGAAAACCTGTGGAACTGGCCGGATTATTATGTATTCGTTAAAAAATAAGAGGAATCTTCGAAATACCACATACGACAAATGCATAAAAAATATTTTGAGTCCCCAGATTAAAGTCCTCCATGTGGTGCCGACCTTTTACCCCGCCACGTATTTTGGCGGCCCGGTTTTCTCCCTGTACGGGCTTTGTAATGCATTATCCCGCATGGACGGTACTGAGCTTCGCGTATTGACGACAGACAGCAATGGTCCCCGGTGGCAAGATCATCTGGATATCCAAAGCGTACCGACCCGCCGACCCGAAGGTTATGAGGTGTATTACTGCCGAAAGTGGTGGGGCAGGGAGTTTTCCGGACAACTGTTGTCCATGCTGTATCCCATGATCCGTTGGGCCGATGTGGTGCACCTCACCAGCGTATATTCTTTCTCAACCATACCTGCTCTTTTGCTGTGCAGGCTGCTCCGCAAACCGGTTGTGTGGTCGCCGCGTGGCGCGTTGCAGAGGTGGGAGGGTTCAACCAAACCGATTCTTAAAAGAATCTGGGAAATCATCTGTAACGGGTTGTTAAGCCCGAGCCGCTGTGTGCTGCACGTCACGAGCAATGATGAGGCCGAGGAAAGCCGCCGCAGAATCACGCGCGCGCGAGTTGAAGTTGTGGAAAACGGTGTTGACATCCCTTCCAATGTTTCTAATCATCGGTCGTGGATGCCGGGTGGTGCGTTAAGGCTGCTTTTCATTGGCCGGCTTGATCCCAAGAAGGGGATAGAAAACCTGCTACAGGCGCTGAAGATGCTTGATGAGCGAGTAAGCCTTACGATCTGCGGAACGGGCGAATCAAGTTACGAATCTTCTCTCCAGGCGCTGTCCAACGATCTTGGCCTCGCTCAGCGCGCGTGTTTTTCCGGCCATGCCGAAGGCGAGGTAAAATCCAGAGCGTTCTGGAATGCTGATGTTTGCGTCGTTCCGTCCTATACCGAAAATTTCGCCATGGTAGTGGCGGAGGCCCTGGCTCACGGTGTGCCGGTCATTGCAAGCCGGGGGACGCCGTGGAAGGAGTTGACGCAACGCGGTTGCGGTCTGTGGGTGCAAAACGATCCGGCTTCCTTGGTAAAGGCTATTGCCGAGATGCGGGGCCTGAATCTGAGTCAGATGGGCGAGAATGGTCGGCAGTGGATGGAGGAAAGCTTTTCCTGGGAAGCAGTGGCCGGGCGCACGCACGCCATTTACACCCGTCTTATCGCTGAAACAACAAGCTGAATATATGAAGATATGTATCGTTTCGTCGTGCGGCGGGCACCTCACGGAAGTGCGCTGCCTGAAGCCCGCCTATGGGCCTTATGAGCACTTCTATGTCCTGAACGACCGTGCACTGCTGCCGCCGGACATGGAGAGAAAAACATTCTTTATCACGCACTCCGAACGCGACTGGAAATTCCTGGTAAACCTGTGGGAGGCTTGGCGCATTCTGCACCGGGAAAAGCCTGACGTGATTCTCAGCACAGGTGCTGGTCCGGCGGTGCCGTTTGCACTTATCGGCCGGCTGCTCTTCCGCACCAAGGTGATTTTTGTCGAGACCATCACTGGTATTGAGGCGCCATCTCTCACAGGCCGCATCATGTATTTTCTTGCCCATCGCTTCTTCTATCAGTGGCCAGCGCTTGCGAAGGCGTATCCGCGTGGCGTCTATGGTGGACTGTTGCTGTGAGTACTTTCGTCTCGGTAGGGAACGCGAAGCAGCCGTTCCGGAGGCTGCTCGACGCCGTGACACAACTGGCCGATGTGCTTCCTAGCCCTGTGTTGGTGCAGCATGGACACACACCTTTTATTTCGCCTCGGTGCAAGGCGGTCGCCTTTCTTGGCATGGAAGAATTCGAGGCATCTGTACGGGGAGCGGAGTTGGTAATCCTCCACGCCGGCGCTGGATCCATTATCCATGCCCTTCAAGCAGGCAAGCTACCCGTTGTTGTACCCCGGCTCGCGGAGTATGGCGAACACGTGAATAACCACCAAATGGATCTCGCGCGCGCGCTTGTCGGCACTGGCCGGGTCGTTGTAGCACTGAATCTCGATGAGCTGCTAAACAGTATACGTGAGGCACTGAGTCGTCAGCGCGATCATATTCAAGAACGGGCGGCCACCGCTGCGACCGAGCCAGGTATGGTGGGGCTTATCCGGCAGGCGTTGGCGGAGTTTTCCGCGGCGCACGCCTCCAGCGCCTAGGGACGCTGAATGATTGTTCTTGGCCTCAACGCCTACCACGGTGATTCCGCCGCGTGTCTGGTACGTGACGGGCGTCTTATTGCGGCGGCCGAGGAGGAGCGTTTTCGCCGAGTCAAACACTGGGCTGGCCTTCCAACCGAAGCCGTACGTTATTGCCTTGAGGAGGCCGGGGCCGGGCTTGCCGATATCAGTTATGTAGCCATCAACAGCGACCCGCACGCGAATTTCTGGCACAAGACCTGGTTCGCGCTTACCCACCGGCCGGACCCGCGGTTGATTTGGAGCCGCCTCACCAATCAGCGCCGGCGTGTATCCGTGGAAGAGGCATTACGTGCGGCGTTTCCAGATTCCGCATATGCCGGCGGGGTGCATTTCGTGGAGCATCATCTGGCGCATCTGGCCTCGGCCTTTCTTGTCTCGCCCTTCGAGGAGGCGGTGACGGTTTCAGTGGATGGGTTCGGTGATTTCGCAAGCGCCGCATGGGGAAGCGGGCATGGGGCGAGAATTAACGTAGACGGAAAAGTGCATTTCCCTCACTCTCTGGGTATTTTTTACCAGGCGATGACCCAATATCTGGGATTTCCTCATTACGGGGATGAATATAAAGTCATGGGCCTCGCTCCTTATGGCGAGCCGCGTTATTTGCCGCAGATGCGCAATATCGTGTGTTTACAAGAAGACGGAACATTCTGGCTGAATCTTGATTATTTCCGTCACCACAGAGAGAAAGTGGAATATACCTGGAATAATGGTGAGCCAAGCGTAGGGCGTTTATATTCAACGGCGTTAGAGGCCGAGTTCGGACCATCGCGCGGGAAACATGAGGCGCTTACTCAACATCATAAGGACTTGGCTCGTAGCGTCCAGGCAATGTATGAGGAGGCCTTTTTTCATCTGTTGAACAGCCTTCATGCACGCTATCGTCTCGACACGCTTTCCCTGGCCGGTGGCTGTGCCATGAATTCCGTGGCGAACGGGAAAATTTATCGAAATACACCGTTCAAGCAGGTTTATATCCAATCTGCCGCCGGTGATGCGGGAGGCGCCATCGGGGCTGCAATGATTCTGTGGCATCAAATGAACGGTGGCGCGCGGCGCAACAGCATCATGGATCATGCCTATTGGGGGCCTCAATTTAATGAGGAGCAGATCAGTGGTCTGCTGGGGGTGAAGAATGAGGAGATACAAGGGCGGGGCTGCCGCGTAGAAAGAATAATTGATGAAGATGATCTGTGCCGGCGCACCGCAGGCTCAATAGCGGAGGGGAGGGTCGTCGGCTGGTTCCAGGGGCGCATGGAGTGGGGGCCGCGCGCGTTGGGGAATCGTTCCATTCTGTGTGATCCACGTCGCGCCGATATGAAAGACATACTCAATATCAAGATCAAGCGCCGCGAGTCATTCAGGCCATTCGCTCCCTCGGTTTTGCGTGAGGCCGTGAGCGAGTGGTTCGAAACCGACGATGACGTGCCTTTCATGATGCAGGTTTTTCAGATCAAGGAGAAGAGGCGGGCGTTGATTCCGGCGGTTACGCATGTGGATGGATCAGGACGGCTGCAGACGGTGCATAGAGATACCAATCCGCGTTACTACAGGCTTATTGAGAAATTTTATGATCTCACGGGTGTGCCGATGCTGCTCAACACATCGTTTAACGAAAACGAGCCAGTGGTGTGCCGGCCGGAGGAGGCGCTGGATTGTTTTTTGCGCACGAAAATGGACGTCTTGGTCATGGGCAATTGGGTAGTCACCAGAAACAACGGCTAACGCACTCCTAATGCCTGTCAAAATTTCCATTGTCACGGTCTCTTGTAATAGTGCGGCCACGATTGAGGACACAATACTTTCCGTGGCCGGGCAAAGTTACCCGCATGTCGAGCACATTATCATAGACAGCGCCTCAACCGACGGCACGTTGAATATTATTAACCGGCACCGGGGTAAATTCTCCGTGATGATTTCGGAGCCGGACGGGGGAATCTATGATGCCATGAATAAGGGAATCCGCCTTGCAATGGGTGATGTTATCGGGTTTCTTAACGCAGATGACGTGTATTCGAATACGAATGTTCTGGGCGAGATTGCCGGGACATTCGAAGACGCCACTGTTGACGCCTGCTATGGCGATCTTGTTTATATGGACGAGTCGTTGAGCCGGGTGGTGCGTTACTGGAAATCGCGGCCCTATCGAGACGGTTTGTTTGAAAAGGGGTGGATGCCTGCTCACCCGACCTTTTTTGTCAGGCGCGCGGTGTTTGAAAGATACGGGAGCTTTGATCCGGTCTTTCGGTTGCAATCTGATTTTGATCTCACCATGAGGTTTCTTTCAATACACAAAATAAAATCGGTTTATTTGCCCAAGGTACTGGTGAAGATGCGCCTTGGAGGAGTGACCAACAGTTCCATAGCCAACATCATCAAAGGCAATGTAGAGGCCTATCGGGCGTGCAGAAAGAACGGTCTTGGAGTGACCCCACTTTTTGTTGTGACTAAAATTTTATCAAGAGTTCCACAGTTCTTCTCAAAACCGCCGGGCTTATGAAAAAGACGAGCGGGGTTTGAGCGCGGAAACGCAGTGATATTAGTCACCGGGGCCACTGGATTTATAGGACACGCGTTGTGCGCCGAGCTATACGGGGAAAACCGGACCTTGCGCGCCGTGACGCGGGGTGGCGCGCCTGGTTATCCTTTCGCGGACACGGCCTCCGTGGGTGAGATTGGGCCAACGACCGAATGGGGGAGTGCGCTGGTTGGGGTGGATACGGTGATCCATCTGGCTGGATTGGCGCATGCGTCGCCCAAATTGCAACGAGCTGCTCAAAACCGCTACCGGGATGTGAATGCCCTAGGCGCTGCGCATCTTGCCAGGCAGGCGGCTGCAAAAGGTGTGCGCCGTTTCGTATATCTCAGCACAGCGAAAGTGTGTGGCGACAGCACTCAAAACAGGTCGTTTGATGAAACAGATGTCTCGGATTCAAAGGATCCGTACACCGTCTCCAAGCGGGAGGCGGAAAAACTCTTACGGAATGTCGCGGCGGAAACCGGTCTGGAGATGGTGATACTGCGCCCGCCGCTGGTTTATGGGCCGGGCGTAAAGGCAAACTTTCTACGCCTGATGGAATGGGTCTGGAGTGGAGCGCCACTGCCTCTGGAAAAGGTGAATAATCAGCGCAGTTTGATCTATGTGGGCAATCTTGTGAACGCCATTATTGCCTGCATCGAACACCCGGCGGCAGTGGGGAAAACTTTTTTGGTCAGCGACAACGAGGATGTCTCAACGCCGGAACTGATAAGGCGCATTGCCTGTGCTTTGGACGCTAAACCGGCGCGCCTGTTTCCGTGTCCGCCCGTGCTGTTGCGCGTGGGCGCCCGATTAACGGGTAAACAGGAAGAAGCGGAGCGGTTGTTGGGTTCGTTGGTGGTGGATAGTTCAAAGATCCAGCGTGAACTCGGATGGAAGCCGCCTTATACCATGGAGCAGGGGCTGAAGGAAACAGCGCGGTGGTTTCAGGAACGCGGTGGTCATGCCTGACACAAAATGGCATGACGGCACGTGGAAAAACAGATGAACAATCTTTGGTCTGAAGAAGAGTTTCGCCAACTTACCGATGAGCTATCCCAGCGCGTCTACAGTTCGCGTCTTTTGGGGCATGACAAGTCCCTGGTTTTGCACGGCGGCGGTAACACATCGGTCAAAATCATTGAGAAGAATGCTTTTGGCGAAGACGAGGAGCTTCTCTACGTCAAGGGCAGTGGCTGGGATCTGGAGAAGATCGAGGAGGGCGGTTTTTCTCCACTCAGACTTGATTATGTCCGGCGGCTTGCGCAATTGCCGTCGTTGTCCGATCCGCAGATGGTCAATGAACTGGTGACCCACATGACGCGTGCAACGGCCCCGGCACCATCGGTAGAGGCCATTTTGCATGCGATCCTGCCGTACAAGTTTGTTGACCACACTCATGCCGACGCTGTATTAACGGTGAGCAACAGTATAGATGGTGAAACACGTGTGCGAGAAATCTATGGCGACCGTGTGGTTGTCATTCCTTATATGATGCCTGGTTTTGATCTCGCACGTCTTTGTGCCGAGCGTTTCTCCACAGAGGCGGGGCCCAATACCATTGGCATGGTGCTGTTGAACCACGGCATCTTTTCGTTCGGCGCTACGGCAAGGGAGTCCTACGAGCGCATGATTTTCCTTGTTGGGCTGGCCGAGGACTATCTGCAGCGCCAAGGGGCGTGGAATGTACCGAACCATGCGCCACGGCCGGCAAAAGCCGGTACGAGGGTGGAGCTTGCTCAGTTGAGAAAGAATTTGTCCGAGACAATGGGTGCGCCGGCAGTCGTAGCAAGGCACACCGGGGAGAGGTGCCTCGCCTTCGCTCAGCGGGAAGATCTGGCAGCCATTTCACAACAGGGGCCGGCGACGCCAGACCATGTGATCCGCACCAAGCGGTTACCGATGCTGGGGCGGGATGTCCACGCCTATGCGGCCGCTTATCGGCGTTACTTCGACGAACTTGAACCGATGGCGAAAGAGCGCAAGATCATGCTGGACCCGGCGCCGCGCATTGTCCTCGACCCCGAGTTGGGCATGTGTACAGTTGGCCGGACGGCAAAGGATGCGGCAATCGTCGCTGAAATCTTTAATCACACGATTGACATCATTGTGCGTGCGACAGCGCTAGGCGGTTATCGGGCATTGCCGGCGAAGGATATTTTTGACGTCGAGTATTGGGATCTAGAACAGGCAAAGTTGCGCAAGAGCGGGAAACCGGCGATGTTCGCGGGTGAAGTTGCGCTGGTGACCGGGGCGGCTTCAGGAATCGGCAAGGCGTGCGTCGAAGCATTGCTTTCCAGAGGGGCAGCGGTGGCGGGCGCCGACCTAAACCCAAATATCGAAACCCTATATAACCGCCCCGATTTTCTTGGAGTTCAATGCGACCTGACTTCCGGGGAGGCAGTCGGGCGGTTACTTGAGCGCACGACAGACACGTTCGGCGGACTTGACATGTTGGTGCTCAACGCAGGCATCTTTCCGGGCGGCTGCCGTATCGATAGCCTCCAGGCCGATGAGTGGCAACGCGTCATGCGGATCAATCTGGATGCGAATCTGGTATTGATGCGTGAGTGTCACCCGTTGCTCAAGCTGGCGCCACGCGGAGGCCGGGTAGTGGTGATCGGCTCGAAGAACGTGCCAGCGCCCGGTCCGGGAGCAGCGGCCTATTCGGTTTCCAAGGCCGCTCTTAACCAGTTGGCGAGAGTGGCGGCGTTGGAGTGGGGCGGCGACGGTATCCGCATCAACTCCCTGCATCCGAACGCCGTATTCGATACCGGTATCTGGACCGGGGAGATGCTGGCTTCACGAGCCCGCCATTATGGGCTAACAGTGGAAGAATACAAGAAGAACAACGTGCTGCGGACGGAAGTCACCAGTAGTGATGTGGCCGAATTGGCGGCGGAGATGTGCGGCCCTCTATTCGCCAAGACTACCGCTGCGCAAGTGCCGGTAGATGGTGGCAATGACCGGGTCATTTGATTCATGCGCCGTGTTCCCCCGGCTGCGGCCCAGTGTTGCGATGCGTCCATGAGTCCAACAATTTCATTGTTGTTGCCCACGCGCGGCCCCGGTAGTGGATGGTTCCAAAATCCGGCGTGAATCCGGATGGAGGCCGCCTTATACGATGGAGCAGGGGCTGGCCGAGACGGCAGTCTGGTTCAGGACACTTAAGGGGCTGGTTTAAAAAAGATCACGGCGCAGGGGCGCGATCCAGGCGGCGGTAGGAGAGGGCTTCGGTGAGGTGGGATGTTTGGATGGTTTCGCTGCTTGCCAAGTCAGCAATAGTGCGGGCGACCTTGAGGATGCGGTGGTAGGCGCGGGGGGAGAGGCCGAGGCGTTCGATGGCTTGTTCCAGCAGGCGCTGGTCAGCCTCGCTGAGGCGGCAGAATTTTTCTATTTGCTTGTTTTTGAGCGCGGCGTTGGGTTTGGCGCTGCGCTGCATTTGCCGGGTGCGGGCGGCTTCTACGCGTTCGCGCACCGTTGCGCTGGTTTCGGTAGTATCGCCAGCCCTGGCGCGTAAACTTTCCTTGGGTAACTTGGGCACTTCGATGTGCATGTCTATGCGGTCGAGCAGTGGCCCTGAAATTCTGGCGCGGTAGCGCTGGACCTGTTCCAGGGTGCAGCGGCAGCGGCCATTGGGATCGCCCAGGTGGCCGCAGGGGCAGGGGTTCATGGCGGCGATGAACTGGAAACGCGCCGGGAATTCGGCTTGGCGCGCGGCGCGCGAGATGGTGATGCG
>QZKM01000048.1 GCA_003599485.1 Gammaproteobacteria bacterium | reverse complement strand
GGCGATCACGGCGTTTGCCGCCGACACCGCGCGGACGGAATTGCTGGCCGGTGTGCCGCAGTGGCTGGCGCAGGTGGCGGGCAGTCTCACCATGCTGCAGCTTGAGCGCGCCGCGGAATTGCTTGACGCCTGCGGCCACTACATCGCGCAGTATTTTGTCGCGCAGAAACTCGTTCCCGACCTGTTTACCCTGGAGACGCTTGCCGACCTGATTTCCGCCATCGAGTACTATCTGGAGGGGATGGCGGAGAAGCGTGAAGATGCCGAGGCCGCGTTGGACCTGGCCCAGACCAGCCTGCGTGCCCTGCAGCCGCCGTCCGCTGCCGCGGCAGCCGCCCCATCCCAAGTTGCAGCACAAACCGGCGACGCACAGGGAAGTGCTAGTGTCGCGGGAGGCAGGATGCCGGGAGCGACCGACGCACAGGGTTCTGCCAGTGTCGCGGGAGGCAGGATGCCGGAAGCCGCTGAGTCCATGGCCGGGTCTGTCGTCGAGCAGGCGTCTGCCGGACGGATGCAAACCACACGCGAGACTGCACCTCCGGAGATTCATGCTGCGCCGCAAGAGGTAGATAGCGAAATTGTCGAGGTGTTCATCGAAGAGGCGCAGGAAGAGATCGCCTCCATCGCCAGGCAGTTCCCGCTGTGGCAGGCCAAACCTGAAGATCAGGAGGCGCTGCGTACGCTGCGCCGCTCATTCCACACCTTGAAGGGCAGCGGCCGTCTGGTGGGCGCGCGCGATCTGGGCGAGTTCGCTTGGTCGCTGGAGAACATGTTGAACCGCGTGCTGGACGGCACCATCGCGGCCGGCGCCGGGGTGTTTGCCGTCGTGGAGCAGGCACAAACGCTGTTGCCGCAACTGCTGGCGCAGTTCCAGGACGGGCCGCCCGCCTCGGGCGACGTTGTGGAGGTGATGCAGCGCGCCAGGCTGTTGAGCCAGGGCCAGATGCCCGCTGCCGCACAGCCACCGTCCCCGGTAGCCGCTCCTCCGCAGGTTTCTCCTCACGAGGTTGAGGTAATTGAGCTTGGTGACGCCGGAGCGGCGCAGGCGACGGGCATGGATCCGGTGCTGCTGGAGATATTCAGCATGGAGGCGAACAGCCACCTGCGTGCCCTGGAGGAATTTATCGTCCAGTGCCGCAGTCAGGGCGAAGCCCGTCAGGTCACGGAGCCGCTGGTTCGTACCTTGCACACCCTGCATGGCAGCGCCAGCATGGCCGGCATCAAGGAAATCGCCAAGCTCAGTGCGGCGCTGGAACAGTACATCAAACAACTGAACTCGATCGCAGTTCCGGTTGCCGGTCCTTCGCTGGAGGTCATAGAACAAGCGGTGAGCCACATCCGGGGAATGCTCGCCGCACTGCAGGACGGTGTTACGCAGCACGCTGACAGTTCGCTCATCGCTCGTATCAACGCGCTGTGTGAAACCCTGATACGCCCGGAGGCGCCCGCGCAGGCGGAGGAACGGAAACAGCCCGCGCTGCAAGAGGTGGATAAAGAACTGCTGGAAATCTTTCTGGAGGAGGCGCGCGAGATACTGGAGGCGAGCGAGATCAGTCTGCAGCGCTGGATCAGGGAGGGTGACAAGGAGTTGCTGGCTGAACTGCAACGCGAGATGCATACCCTCAAGGGTGGCGCGCGTCTGGCCGGCGTGAGCGAGATAGGCGATTTAACCCATAGCCTGGAATCACTCATGACCGCCATCGTGGAAGAGCGCATTCCCGTCCCGGTGAGCTTGCCGGAGGTGATGCAGCATACGCATGACCGGCTGTTGCAAATGCTGGATCGTCTGCACGCCGGTCAGCCGGTGCCGCCCGCCGTGGAATTGGCGGCGGATATCGAGGAGTTGCTGGAGCAGGGTGCGGCCGCCGCGCCGGCCGCCGCGCCGGCCGCCGCGCCTGGAGTCACGCCAGCCGCCCCGGAACTGGCTGCGGTCGCCCCCGGCATCCTGCCTCCCGCGACGGCGGAAAGCGCCCCGGTCACAGAAACAGGAGCGCCGCCGCCGTCCGGGACAATGACGGCGCTGGCGGAGGCGCAGACCATGTCAGCGGCGTCCCCGGAGAAGGAACAGGAGGCTGCTTTGCCGGGCGAGCGGCGTAGCGGGCAGCGCGCCCAGTACGAGCAGGTGCGCGTGCGCGCCGATCTGGTGGACAGTTTGGTGAATCTGGCCGCCGAGGTGAGCATCTCGCGCTCGCGCATCGAGCAGCAGGTGGGCGCCTATAAATTCAATCTGGGCGAGATGGAGAACACCGTCGAGCGCCTGCGCGACCAGTTGCGCAGGCTGGAAATTGAAACCGAGGCGCAGATTGTGTCGCGCCGGGCGGAGGCCGCCGCGCGCGGCATGGAGGAATTCGATCCGCTGGAGTTCGACCGCTTTACCCACATGCAGCAGTTATCACGCAGCCTTATGGAGAGCGTGAACGACATCACCAACCTGCAAGCTTCGCTGCAAGGGGTCACGCGTGAGGCGGAGACCTTGCTGTTACAGCAGGCGCGCGTCAACACTGACTTGCAGGAAGGCCTGATGCGCACGCGCATGGTGCAGTTCTCGGTGGTGTTGCCGCGCATGCGCCGCGTGGTGCGGCAAACCGCTCAAGAACTTGGTAAACGGGTGGAGTTGAACGCGGCCGGTGTGGAGGGCGAAATGGACCGCACCGTGCTGGACCGCGTGGCGCCGAGCCTGGAGCATATGCTGCGTAACGCCGTGGATCATGGCATTGAAGCCGTTTCCGCGCGCCGCGCCGCGGGCAAGCCGGAGACCGGAACCATCACACTGGAGGTCAGCCGCGAAGGTTCGGAAATCGTAATCACCGTGTGTGACGACGGAAACGGCATCAACCTGCAGGCGGTGCGGCGCAAGGCCGAGCAGCGCGGGTTGCTGAAGCCTGGCGCCCCGGTGTCCGACCAGCAGTTGCTGCAATTCATTCTGGAAGCGGGGTTCAGTACCGCCAGCGAGATCACGCAAATCTCCGGACGCGGCGTGGGCATGGACGTGGTGAATAGCCAGGTCAAGCAACTGGGCGGAGCCTTGCAGATCAGTTCTAGCCCCGGGCAAGGCACCACCTTCGTGATACGGCTGCCGTTCACCCTGTCGGTGAACCGCGCCCTGCTGGTGCAGACCGGCGAGGATATCTACGCGCTGCCGCTGACCAGCGTGCAGCGCGTCATGCGCATGACGCATGAAGAGCTGGAAACGCTGTATGCGAACCCCAATCCCCAATATACCCTGGATGGGCAGATTTATCAGTTGATCTACCTCGGCGCCACGCACGGCAACGCGGCGCCGCCGCTGCCGGGCAAGGGCAAGCGCGCGCCGGTGCTGCTTGCGCGCTCCGGGGATTATGGCGTGGCGATACAGGTGGACAGTCTGCTGGGCAGCCGCGAAATCGTGGTCAAATCGCTGGGCCCGCAGATCGGCAGCGTAAAAGACGTGGCGGGCGCCACCATCATGGGCGACGGCCGCGTGGTGCTGATTCTGGACGTGCCCGGCTTGATACGCTTGCGCGCCGGACTCGCCGCGCCTGCGTTGGAGGCAGGGCAGGCCGAAGCCAGGCTTGAGGCGCCGGTGAGCAGCCTGCCCCTGGTGCTGGTGGTGGATGACTCGATCACCGTGCGCAAGGTCACTACGCGCCTGCTGGAGCGGCATGAGATGCAGGTGCTGACCGCGAAGGACGGCGTGGATGCGCTCGCCGTGCTGCAACAGCAGATTCCCGACGTCATGCTGCTCGATATCGAAATGCCGCGCATGGATGGTTACGAGCTTGCCGCACAGGTGCGTAACGACGCGCGCCTGCGCCATATCCCGATAATCATGATTACCTCGCGCAGCGGTGAAAAACACCGCGAACGCGCGATGCAGATCGGCGTGAACCGTTATCTCGGCAAGCCTTATAAGGAGACCGACCTGGTGGACAACATCAAGTCCTTGCTGCCGCAGAACAGGACTTTGCATTGATGGACGGCCCTGCGCAAAGCCCGCGCGTCGGCATCGTCTCCAGTTCGGAGAATCAGCGCGCCCTGCTCAAGGCGCTGCTGGAGCGGAACGCGCTGTGCGTGGTGTTCGCCAAGTCATGCGGGGAATTTCCGTGCATGCTCCGTCCGGACGAGGTGGACGTGCTGCTGCTCGATCTTGCGGGCGAAGATAACGCGGAACAGGAGTTGCTCGACGTCTTGCTCGCGCAACAGGCCGTCCCGATCGTGTTCAATGACAGCCCCGCCACGCGGCTCAGCGCGGCGTTATTGAACGGCGAGTGGGGCAAGGCCCTGGCGCGCAAGCTGACTACCTTGGCGCACAGCGGTCGCGCAGACGGCAAGACTGCCTCCGCGCCGGCCGCCACACCGGCGCCGTACGGGGAAAAGCGACAGCGGGGGGTTCTGCCAGTGTCGCGTGACGTACAGGGAGGTACTAATAATGTCGCGGGAGGCAGGATCCCGGGAGCGACTGAGGCAGGACGCCGGGAGCGGCTAAGCCCGGCTCCCCAGCGCGGCCAGGTTCAGCCTGCCGCCCGGGTATGGGTGCTGGGCGCTTCAATCGGCGGGCCGCAGGCGCTGAAACGTTTCCTGGCGGCGTTGCCCCGCGATCTGCCGGCGTGCCTGGTGCTGGCGCAGCATATCGGCGCGGACTTCATCGGTCTGCTGGCGCAGCAGCTCGGCGCGGTGACCGGGTTGCGCGTGCTGTCTGCGCAACCGGGGCACGTCCTGACGCACGGCGAAGTGGTGCTCGCGCCGGTGGAGAGCCGGCTGCTGATAGGCGCGGGCGGGCTGGTGCGGTTCACGCAACTCAGCGACGGCGGCATTTTTTATAAACCCTCCATTGATGCGGCCATCACTGAAGTGGCGGCTCGCTATGGCGGGCGCTGCGGTATGATCCTGTTCAGCGGCATGGGTGACGACGGCGTGAAGGGCGCACGCACGCTGCACGCTCAGGGCGGAGAGGTGTGGGCGCAAGACGCTGGCAGTTGCCTCATCTCCGGCATGCCGGATCAGGCGCGCAAGGCGGGCGTGGTCAGCTACAGCGGTACGCCGGAACAGCTTGCGGCGCGCTTGATGGAGCATGTGCGCGACGCGCGAGCAGGCGCGCAGGCGCTTGAGGCGCTGGGCTGATGGCCAACGCGCTTGCCCTGCGTACTCAACTGATCCCGCTGCAGGGCGGGCGGCTCATCCTGCCTAATACGGCCATCGCCGAGATCGTGCCTTACATCGAACCGGAGCCTCTGGAGGGCGCGCCTTCATTTTTGCTGGGCCGCGTGAACTGGCGCGGGCAGGAGATTCCGCTGATTTCCTTTGAGGCGGTTTGCGGCGAGGCCGTGCCCGCGCTGAATCCTCATGCGCGCCTGGCCGTGCTGAACACCTTGAACGGCAACGCGGCCTTGCCGTTCTTCGCCGTGATGACCCAGGGCATCCCCCAGCTGGCGCAGGTGGACGAAGCCAATCTACAGCCTATTGAGCATGAAACCATGCTGAGGCCGTTGGCCTTGTGCCAGGTGCTGGTGAACGGCGAGCCCGCCACGATCCCCGATCTGGACGCACTGGAAAGCGAACTGCTGCGGGCGATTCATTAGGAGGCCAGAGAGTTTTTATTCCCGCGCCACGGCGCGCGCACCGATATCGCGCCGGTAAAACATGCCGTCCCAGCGGATGGACTGCGCCAATTGATAGGCATGGTATTGCGCGGCGCGGTAACTCTCACCCAACGCACAGGCGCACAGCACCCGCCCGCCCGCGGTCACAATATCTTTTCCCTGCTGCGCGGTGCCGGCGTGAAATACCTTACCCCCGCTCGCCTGACTCAAACCGTGAATCACGTCACCCTTGCGGTAAGCGCCGGGATAGCCCTGCGCGGCCAGCACCACGCCCAAGGCGACCCGTTCATCCCACTCGGCATGAACCTGATCGAGCTTTTTATCCAGCGCCGCTTCGATCAGCGTCACCAGATCGGAACGGAGGCGCAGCATGATGGGTTGCGTTTCCGGGTCACCCAGGCGGCAATTGAACTCCAGCACCCTGGGCGCGCCGCCCGGCGTAATCATCAGCCCGGCGTAGAGAAAACCGGTGTAGGGTTTGCCCTCCGCCGCCATGCCGCGCAGGGCGGGCTCGATCACTTCACGCAGCACGCGCGCGTGCACCGCCGGCGTCACCACCGGCGCGGGCGAATACGCGCCCATGCCGCCGGTGTTCGGCCCCTGGTCGCCGTCGTCGCGGCGCTTGTGATCCTGCGAACTGGCAAGCGCCAGCGCGTGCTCGCCGTCGGCCATGACGATGAAGCTTGCCTCTTCGCCAGTCAGGAATTCCTCGATCACCACGCGGCTGCCCGCCGCGCCGAGCAGGGTGCCGCTCAGCATATCGCTGACTGCGGCGAGCGCCGCGGGCTTGTCCTCCGCGATCACCACACCCTTGCCCGCGGCGAGCCCGTCGGCCTTGATCACCAGCGGCGCGCCTGTCTGGTGGATATAGGCGACAGCCTGATCCAGTTCGGTGAATACCGCATAAGCCGCAGTGGGGATGCGGTGGCGCGCCATGAAGTCCTTGGCATAGGACTTGGAGGCCTCAAGCTGCGCGGCGGCCTGTGTTGGCCCGAAGCAGCGCAGGCCGGCCGATTGAAATTGATCCACGATGCCAAGCGACAACGGCGCCTCCGGGCCGACGATGGTGAGGTCTATCCGGTTGTCTTGCGCAAAGCGCAGCAGCGCGGCGATACCGGTGGTCTCGATGGCGACGTTTTCCGTTTTCGGTTCCCGCGCCGTGCCGGGATTGCCCGGCGCAACGAATACCTTGCTGACCCTGGGCGACTGCGCCACCTTCCACGCCAGGGCGTGCTCGCGTCCGCCGCCGCCAACGATGAGGATACGCACAGTCTAATGCCGGAAGTGACGCATGCCGGTGAACACCATGGCGATGCCGTGTTCATTCGCCGCCGCGATCACCTCCGCGTCGCGCACCGAGCCGCCGGGCTGGATGATGGCGCTCACCCCCGCCTGCGCGGCGGTGTCCACGCCGTCGCGGAACGGAAAGAAGGCGTCGCTCGCCATCACGGCGCCCTTTAATGTGAGCCCGGCTTCTTCGGCCTTTAACGCCGCGATGCGCGCGCTGTACACGCGGCTCATCTGTCCCGCGCCGATGCCGAGCGTGCGCGCATCCCGGCCGTACACGATGGCGTTGGATTTCACGAATTTGGCCACCTTCCACACAAACAACAGGTCTTGCAGTTGTTGCGGGGTGGGTTGTGTTTCAGTCACGATCTTGAGTTGCGTGGCGCTGATGGGCGCTACGTCGCGCTCCTGCGCCAGCAGCCCGCCCATAACACGCTTGTAGTCCAGCGTGCGCCCTGTTTCCGCCGGCCATGCGCCGCAGGACAGCACGCGCACGTTGGGTTTGCCGTTAAGTACGGCGCGCGCTTCGTCCGTCACCTGCGGCGCGATGATGACCTCGACGAATTGACCCTGCACGACAGTTTGCGCCGTGACGGCGTCGAGCGCCTGATTAAAGGCGATGATGCCGCCGAAGGCCGAGGTGGGGTCGGTGGCGTAGGCGTGCCGATAGGCCTCCAGAATGGTTTTACCCAGCGCCGCGCCGCACGGATTGGCGTGCTTCACGATAACGCAGGCCGGCACTGCGGCGAAGGATTTGACGCACTCCAGCGCGGCGTCGGCGTCCACGATGTTGTTAAAGGACAGCGGCTTGCCCTGCAACTGGCTGGCGCTGGCCACACAGCCCGCGGGCGGATTGGGTTCGCTGTAAAAGGCGGCTTGCTGATGCGGGTTTTCGCCGTAGCGCAGCGCCTGCAGCTTGTTGAAGGATGGAGTGAAGCGTCCGGGAAACGGGTCATGCTCCGTTTCATGTTGGGCGAAGCGGCTTAAATAGCCGGCAATCGCCGCGTCATAGTGCGCGGTGTGGGCAAAGGCCTTCTGCGCCAGCCTGAAGCGCGTGTCATCACTCACCACGCCCTGATGCTCGCGCATCTCGGCCAACACGCGCTCATAGTCCGCGCTTTCCACCAGCACCGTGACACTGGCGTGGTTTTTCGCCGCCGCGCGCAGCAGGGCCGGGCCGCCGATGTCTATGTTTTCTATCGCCGTGGCGAGATCGCAGCCGGGCGCGGCGATGGTCTCGGCAAAGGGGTAGAGATTCACCGCCAGGAGGTCAATCGGCAGAATACCGTGCGCGGCCATCATCGCGTCATCCACGCCGCGCCGCCCCAGCAGACCACCGTGGATTTTAGGATGCAGGGTTTTCACGCGGCCTTCCATCATCTCCGGAAAGCCGGTGTAATCGGCGACTTCGGTGACTGCGACGCCGTGCTGCGCGAGCAGTCTGGCGGTACCGCCGGTGGAGAGGATTTGTACGCCCAGCTCCGCCAGCCCGCGCGCGAACTCGACGACGCCGGTTTTGTCTGAGACACTGAGCAGTGCGCGCATATAAATATTGTGTAGCCGGGTTTATCCGGCCAGGCGCGAATGAATTCGCAGCCGGCTAGTTGTCCAATCCGTATTGGCTCAGTTTTTTACGCAGCGTGCTGCGGTTGAGGCCGAGAATCTGCGCCGCCTTGCTCTGGTTGCCGCGTGTATAGCGCAGCACGGTTTGCAGCAGCGGCGGCTCCACTTCATTTAGCACCATCTGATAGAGTTCCGCGGGCGCATGGCCGTCCATGTCATCAAGATAATTTTCCAGCGCCTGCTGCACCCAGGCCCTGAGTGGCTTCTTGCCGCGCTCATGCGGCGGATCGGAGTGCCTGTGTTCGGCGTCAAGCTTGCTCACGCCGCGAGCTCCTCGATGCCGCGCCCGGAGTGCAGCAGGCCATCGGTCGCTCCCGGCGTCCTGCCTCCCGCGACACTAGCACGTCCTTGTGCGTCGAAAAATTGCCGGGTGAGAGCCAATTGCTGCGCGCTGCTGGCGGCTGCGTTGATGGCCAGCCGGAATTGCGCGCTGCCGCTTTGTCCCTTGCTGTACCAGGACAGGTGTTTGCGCGCCATCATCACGCCGGTATGCTCGCCGTAAAAGGCGTACAGATTGTGCATGTGGCCCGTGAGTATGGCGCGGATTTCAGCCGCGCCCGGCTCCGGCATGAGCCGGCCGGTTTCCAGATAGTGCTGGATGGCGCGGAACAGCCACGGGCGGCCCTGCGCGGCGCGTCCGATCATGATCCCGTCGGCGCGCGTGTAGTCGAGCACGGCCTTTGCCTGTTCCGGTGTACGGATGTCGCCGTTGGCGATCACCGGAATCTTTACTTCGGTCTTGATCGCCGCGATGGTGTCGTATTCGGCCTCGCCGCCGAAGGCGCAGGCGCGCGTGCGCCCGTGCACGGCCAGCGCCTGGATACCGCACTGCTCGGCAATGCGCGCCACGGTGACGCCGTTGCGGTGCTCACGGCTCCAGCCGGTGCGGATTTTCAGCGTAACCGGGACCTTCACCGCGCGCACCACCGCCTCCAGGATGCGCGCCACCAGCGGCTCGTCCTGCAACAAGGCCGAACCCGCCATCACGTTGCACACTTTCTTTGCCGGGCAGCCCATGTTGATATCTATGATTTGCGCGCCGTTGTCCACATTGTATTTCGCCGCTTCGGCCATGAGTCCGGGATCGGCCCCGGCGATCTGTATGATGCGCGGCTCGGTCTCGCCCTCGTGGTTGGCGCGGCGCCGGGTCTTTGCGCTGCCCCACAACAGTGAATTGGAGGATACCATCTCCGACACCGCCATCCCCGCGCCGAGTTGCTTGCACAACTGGCGGAACGGACGGTCGGTGACGCCCGCCATGGGCGCCAGAATCAGATTGTTGCTTAATTTATACGGCCCGATGTGCATGATTGTTGTTGATTTTATCGAGGCGGATGCCGCCCGGTGAAGTTTTTCAGCTTATTTGCGTCTCGCCGCTGCCGCTTATTTCCTTGTTGTCGGTCCAGGAAACCTTGACCGTGTCCCCGGCTGCACCTCCCTCAAAGGAGAAAGACAGATAGGGGTTTTTGGAGATAGCGATGCTCCATAGGGCCTCCAGCACCAGTTTGCCGTTGTGTTCGCACCTCAATTCCTTGATGAAGTACGCGGGGATCACGTTGCCGGTTTTCGCATCCCTGAACAGGCCGGTGTCCATGGGATGCAGGATTTGCAGCTTCACCGTGGTGACGCCGTTTTCCAGCGTAGCGCGGATTTTGATGGTGTTTTCCATGCGGGGTGATGGTGCCGTGCGCGGCGCTAACTGCTGCAACCGTTAAGCGTGACCTTGACCTTTTTGTTGGTGCTGTACAGTTTTCCTTCCGACCTGACCAGCGCGATCACGCGCGAGGTCTCCGCCATCTTGATGTTGGTTTTGATGAACGGTTTGAGGCCGGGCGCCAGCAGGAACTGGGCCGCCAGCGTGCTGGGATTTTTGTCCACCATGAGGGCGATGCTGTCCACGGCGGGCAGCGTGCTGGTCACCGTGACCGGCACCACCGCTCCATTTTCCGCCAGGTCGGTGACGCTGAGCGTAATGCCCTTGGTGTCGGTGATGACGCTTGCCGTGCCGAACAGGGCTTGCAGGGTGTCCGGAACATTTTTGGTGCGGAACGCCTGCTCCGGCCATGCGCCAAATGCAAAGCGCGGCAGCGCCGTGGCGAGCGCCGCGATGGCGGCCCCCAATAGGCCTTTGAGCAGAAAGCGGCGGCTTAGCTTACTCATAAGTCAGCAAGCAAGGCTGCACTTCCCGCCACGTTCCCGCCCCTTGTGTAGGGGACGGGACAGGGTGGGGGTAGGTAAAACTGGCTCGTTAATCAGGAGCCACTGCATAAGTATGGTGGTTTTACTTTGTGGTTCCTGATTAACGGACATCGTGATTTACCGTGTGCCTGTGTAGCGGGATGTGCAATAAAACAAAAACAAGTATATCACATTGGTGTTTTTTTGGCCATTGATAAAGTGACGAAAAACCATGTGCGTTATCAGTGTTTAGTCTCCAGCGCCAACTGTGCTTCCAGCTCCTTGAGCCGCGCTTCGATGATAGAGCCCTGATAGAAGTCATGCTCCTTGAGGCGCGAGGCGATCTTGAGCTGCTCTATCGCGGAGGCCGTGTCGCCGTTTAAATGGTAATACTCGGCCAGGGCTTGATGCGCCTCGCCGGTCAGTCCCGCCGCGCCGCGAGCCTCGGCCAGCAGCTTGTAGATTCCGGCGTCATTATTGCTCCGCATGCGCTGGTGCTTTTCCAGCAGCGCCGCCGCCTCACGCGCCTGTCCTGTTTGCAGCAGGGCACGTGCGTAACCCAAGGTCAGCGCATGGTGGCCGGGATAGAGATCGAGCGCGTCACGGTAGAGGCTTACCGCCTGCGCCGTGCCTTGACCGGCGAGCTCGATCTCGGCCAGCAGCAGTACGTAGGCGGGCTGATCCGGAGTCTTGTCCAGCAGGGCGCGCGCTTCCTCGCGCGCCTGCGGGAGATTGCCGTTGCGCAGCAACGCCCAGGCGTAGCCGTAGTGCTCCGCGGCGCGATCCGGATTTTGTTTTACCGCCGCGGCAAAACGTTTCAGCGCCTCCTTAGGATTCTTCTCCCTCAGCACGCGCAGCTTGGCGCGCACCAGATGGTAGTTGAGGCTGTCGCCGACCTGGCGGTAAGGGTATTGCTCGGCGCGATTACGCGTGTCGGCGATGCGCGCGGTAGTGACCGGATGAGTGCGCAGAAATTCCGGCAGGTTGGAGCCGGAGTAGCGTGTGCCCTGCTGCAAACGCTCGAAAAACACCGGCATGGCGCGCGGGTCGAAACCGGCGCGCGCCAAGGTCTGGATGCCGATGCGGTCGGCCTCCTCTTCATTGGAGCGGGTGAAATTGATCTGGGCTTGCGCAGCGCTGGCCTGGGTGGCGGCGAGCGCCGCCTGTCCCAGTTCGCTGTTCTGGGCGCCGATCAGGATGCTGGCGATGAATGCGGCGGCGGCGGGTGCACTGAGCTTGTCCGCCGCTTCGAAGGCGCGCGCCAGGTGGCGCTGGGTCACGTGTGCGATTTCATGCGCGATTACCGCGGCCAGCTCGCTTTCGGATTCGGCGGCGAGAATCAGCCCGCTGTTCACGCCGATGTAGCCGCCCGGCCCGGCGAAGGCGTTGATGTTGGGGTTATCCACCACGAAGAAGTGGTAATCGCGCGCCTGGCCGTCGCTGTTGGAGGCAACGCGATAACCCAGCGCCTGCACATAGCCGGTGACCTCCGCGTCGTCCAGAATGGTGAGTTGTTGGCGCAGCTCGCGCATGAAGGCCTCGCCCATGCGCCGGTCCTGCTCCGCGGAAAGCACGCTGGCGGAGCTTTCACCGATGTCGGGCAGGTCAAGATTGAGGCGCGTGTCAGCCTGCGCGAACGCGCACAGCAGGCTGAGCAGGAGTAGCAAGGCGGGATAACGCATGGTTTGTGTTATAACGTAAGACTATGTTGCGGGCCGATCGGTTCCCGCGTCGCTCGCCTGCGCCAGGGGCTTGCTTTATACTGGTTACGCATAAGTCAGTAAGTAAGGCCACATTCCCGCCACGTCCCCCGCCCCTTGTGTGGGGTGGGACGGGGTGGGGTAGATAAAACAGGATCGTTACTCAGGAGTCACATCATTAAGTAGTGTAGCCTTGTGACTCCTGAGTAAAGTTTAACCCAATCCGCCTTAAGGCGCTCCGGGGAAATTCATGTTCGATTATCTTACTGCGCGCGTTCCGGTGCGCTACTGGACACTCCTGTTGTTTCTGCTCTGGGGTGGATTGGTGCTGCTCACGCTGCGATTTGACGCCTATGGGCTGGACGAAAACGCCGCGCAGGCGCTGCTGCTCAACTGGTCCATCGCGGGCGACGTGGCCAACCCCATCGTAGTGTTCGGCGTGCCCGATTTTCGCGCCCTGTTGTACATCCCGCTGGGAATTTATTGGCCGGGCAGCGTGACGGCGGCCAAGGTGTTCACCGTGCTGCTTGGTTTTTCCGCCGTGCTGCTGTTTTACCGCTGGAGCGCGCGTCAATTCACGGCCGAGACCGCCCTGATCGGCAGCGGCCTGCTGCTGATCGCGCCGTTCATGTTGCATCAAATAGACGGCCTGGGCGCGGGGGTGTACCTGCTGTTTGTGTTTGGAGCGGGCGTGTGGCTGGATGACGCTTACCGCGCCGCGCCGCGCCCCCTGGGAGGCAAGTATTTTCTACAGTTGCTGCTGGCCGCCATCGCCGTGACGCTGCACCCGGCGGGTCTCGCCTGCCCCGCGGCGCTGGTTTGGCGCTGGTATCGAGAGCCGCTGGACGCGCGCCAGCAACGGCACATTTATACCGGTGTCGCCCTGGCGGTGCTGTTCGCGCTGCTCCTGCGCCAAGGCTGGAGCAATCTCGCCTGGTGGAGCAATCCCGTTGAGGCATTGGGCAATGCGCTGGGAACGTACAGTTCCTGGCCGGGGTGGCTCGCAGGCGCGCTGCTGGTGCTGATCGTCGCGGTGAATCTGCGCCGTTTCATGCGCGATTATATGGGACAGATGCTGCTCGCCGCTGCGACGCTGGGCGCGTTGGCGGCGGATGCCGTATGGGCCACGTTTGCATTGACCTTGTTGCTTTATTACGGCGGCGCGCAACTCATCGCGCTCAACCAAAAATGGCGCGGCGGCTTCCTCGCGCAACGCGGCCTGACGCTGCTGGCGATTATGCTGATCTCGTTATTATTCATGGGCGCGAACAAGCAACATTACGCGTTTAACAAGGCGGGCGCGCTCAGCCCGGAAGACCGGCTGATCGCGCGCCTGGCCGAGGAGGCGCATGATGCGGAAAGCCCGTTCAGTGCCGCCAGCCAGTGGCCCGCGCGCACCATGCTGGCAGCCAGGCGCGCCGTGCTGCCGCTGCCGCCGCCGGCGCAGGATGCCGAGAGCTTTTTAAAGCAGATACAGGGCATCACGCACTTGATCTTTAATCCCTACCAGATTGACAAGGCGCTTGCGCGCAACCTGGCCGAGACGGCGGGCGAGATGGAGACGGTGGCGCGTGAGCCTGGCGGGGTGATACTGCGCGTGCGGGGAGAGGAGCAGCCCTAAAGGCTTTTCTATTTGGGCGGCGGGGTGAGCATTTTCTTCTCGCTCTGGAACACCGTGATGGAGCCGATGCGCAGCGCGCCCAGCACAAACAGCAATACGCTCAAGGCGTACACCTCATCGGTGGTGATCTTGTGCTCGAAGATTTTTATCATGATCTCGCGCAGGATGAACACGATGCCGGCGTCCACGATGAAGGTCATGCGCAGACGGTGGGTGGTGAAGTAATCCGCCAGCGAGCGCGACAGCTCGATCAGGATAAACAGCGTCAGAACGTCGGAAATAAGGCGTTGATACTGGCGCGTGATGTCTTCATTGAACACCAGATCGCCCAGGTTGAGGAACAGGCGCAGCACGCCGATGATGATGCCGAAGGTGATGAACACCAGCATCACGCTCAGTACCCACCCCGTGACCTTTTCAAACAGCGCCAACGGGGTAATCTTCATGATGGTGATGTCCTTTTAAAGCTGATTTTCGGTTCCATGCCGTGCAGCAGGTTGTGGATGTTGACGCGGTGGCGCCAGAGCAGGAAGGTGCTCATGATGACCGCCACCGATACAAACGGCAGCGGCGCGTCCAGCCAGTGCAGGTAAAGCGGCGTCATGAAGGCCGCGCCCAGCGCGGCGAGCGAAGATAGGCGGAACAGCATGGCGAGCACAATCCAGGTCGCCATCGCCGCGAGGCCGGTGATCCAGTGCAGGCCAAGCAAGACACCGAAGAAGGTCGCCACCCCCTTGCCGCCCTGAAAATCGAAATAGGCCGGATACAGGTGGCCGAGGAAGGCGGCGAGCGCGATGCCGACAAAGGCCATGGGCGGCAGGTGCAGCGCGTGGGCGATAAGCAGCGTGGGCACGCCTTTGAGCAGGTCCCCCAGGAGCACCAGCAGCGCGGGTTTGTAGCCGGCCAGGCGCAGCACGTTGGTGGCGCCGGGGTTGCGCGAGCCCTCGCTGCGCGGGTCGGGCAGCCGCATCAGTTTGCTGACGATGATGGCGCAGGACACCGAGCCCAATAAATAGCCCGCGACCATGAGCAGGAAGGTATAAAAGGGAACGATCATGGGGGTGTATTGGAACCTGTCTGTGGACAGAGGTCAATAGTTTAGGTCCCGCTCATGTCATTTCCATGACCGGCGATTTGCGGTATAACTAGGGCCCCTCTCAAAACACCGGCGCGCATGGACATTATTTATTTGCACAATTTACAGATCGAGACCGTCGTGGGCATCTTCGAGTGGGAACGGCGCGTCAAGCAGACCGTGAGCTTCGATCTCGACATGGCGGCCGACGTGCACCAGGCGGCGGCCAGCGACAACATCCGGGACACGCTGGATTACAAGAAGGTGGCCAAACGCGTGATCGAATTTGTCGGCCACAGCGAATTCCATCTGGTGGAGACGCTGGCCGAGCGCGTCGCGGAACTGGTGATTCAGGAGTTCAACGTGCGTTGGCTGCGCCTGCGTCTCAACAAGCAGGGTGCAATCCGCGGCGCGCGCGACGTGGGCGTGATTATCGAGCGCGCGCGCGAGGATTGAGATGGCGCGCGTCTACGTCAGCATAGGTGGCAATATCGAGCGCGATAAGCATATCCGCGACGGCGTCGCCCTGCTGCAGAGGATGTATGGCGATCTGACGCTATCATCGGTGTATGAAAGCGCGGCGCTGGGCTTCAGCGGCGATGATTTCTATAATCTGGCGGCGGGGTTTGACACCGAGGAGACCGTGCACGCGGTGGCGGACGCCTTACAGTCCATCGAGGCAAGCCACGGGCGTAAGCGCGGCGCGGAACGCTTTTGCGCGCGTACTCTGGATATTGATTTGCTGCTGTATGATGACCTGGTGTTGCGCGAACCGCACCTCGTCGTGCCGCGCGATGAGATCACAGAATACGCCTTCATGCTGGGCCCGCTGGCGGAGATCGCGGGCGAGGTGCGTCACCCCGTTTCCGGGAAGACGTTCCGTGAATTATGGCAGACGTATGATAAAGCCCGCCAGCCGTTGCGCAAGGTGCGCTTCGAGTTTGAGCCCAGTGCCGTGGCGCTGCTCAAGACTTAACCGAGCGTCCCCCATCCACGGTAAGGGTCTCCCCGGTGACGTAGTCCGCATCGCGTATCAGATACAGCGCGGCGCGCGCGATGTCCAGCGGATCACCGGCGCGCTGCAACAGGGTGCGCGCGACGATGTTCCGGCGCTCCGTTTCCTCCATCTCTTCCGGCCACAGCACCGGCCCCGGCGCGATGGCGTTCACGCGCACCGCGGGCGCGAGCTCGCGCGCCAGGGCCTGGGTGAGCATGATGAGCCCGGCCTGCGCGGTGCTGTACACCGGATAGTTTTTGAGTGGACGCAGGCCGTGAATGTCGGCGATGTTGATGATGCAGCCGCGCTGCGCGGCCAGCGCGCCGCTTGCCGCCTGTGACAGAAAAAACGGCGCCTTGAGGTTGCTGCCCAGCAGGTCATCCCACTCTGCGTCGGTCACCGCGCCGAACGGCGTGGGGTAGAAGCTTGAGGCGTTATTGATCAGCGCGTCCAGCCTGCCCCAGCCGCCCAGCGCTTCCTGCACCAGGCGCGGGAGGCCCGCCCCGTACAATAAGTCGGCTTGCAGCAGAATGACGGAATGCGCGCGCGCGGCGTTGAGTTTCGCGGCCAGCGCCTCGGCTTCGCGCCGGGAATGGCGGTAGTGCAGCGCGATATTCATGCCCTGGCCGTGCAGAAATCCGGCCAGCACCGCCCCCACGCGCCGCGCCGCGCCGGTAATCATGACTACCTTGCCCGCCACGCCGGTTGTGTTATCGTGCATGGCCTACAGCCTAACCCAAATCGCGCATTACCGGAACCCCGCGCCATGAATATCACGCTCGCCAATTTACCCGCGCCGGATGCCGAGTCCCTGGAAGTCAGCCGCCGCCTGGTTGAACTGATCCGCAGCGAAATCGCAGGCTGCGGCGGACAGATCAGTTTCGCGCGTTACATGGAGCTTGCCCTGTACGCGCCGGGCCTGGGCTATTACAGCGCGGGCGCGCGCAAGTTCGGCGCCAGTGGCGATTTTGTCACCGCGCCGGAAATCTCGCCGCTATTCGCGCGCTGCGTGGCGCGCCAGTGCGCGCAGGTTTTGCGGGAGCTGGGTGGTGGAGACATGCTGGAGGCGGGCGCGGGTTCCGGCGCGCTGGCCTGTGATGCATTGCAGGAACTGGAGAGGATGGATTGCCTGCCGCGGCATTATTTTATTCTGGAACTGAGCGCGGAGTTGCGCGCGCGTCAGCGGGCGCTGATCGAACAGCGCGTCCCCCATCTTGCCCCGCGCGTGCAGTGGCTCGACGCCTTGCCGCCCGCGGGTTTTCGCGGGGTGATGTTCGCCAACGAACTGCTCGACGCCATGCCGGTGCACCGCTTCCGCATCGAAGAGAGCGGGGCGAGCGAACTCTATGTGACGTGGCAGGATACCGGCTTTGCCTGGCGCGCCGCAAAGCCGGGCAGCGCGGAACTGGAGCAGCGCATCGCGGCGCTCGATCTTGCGCCGGGATTTGCGGGCGAGATCAGTCTCAGCGCCCGCGCCTGGATAAAGAGCGTGGCGGAATTACTGGAGGCAGGGTTGATCCTGCTGGTTGATTACGGTTTCCCGCGCCGCGAGCTGTACCACCCGCAGCGCTCCCAAGGCACCTTGCTATGCCATTACCGCCACCGCGCGCACGGCGATCCGTTTTTATATCCCGGCCTGCAGGACATCACCGCTCACGTGGATTTTACCGCCGTTGCCGGAGCAGCGCATGAAGCTGGTATGCGCGTCGCCGGCTATGCCACGCAGGCGAACTTTCTCCTGTCTTGCGGTCTCGCGGAGATGGCGGCGGATACAGTAGATACGCGCACGCGGGTTCTGGCCGCGCAACAGGTCAGGAGGCTCACGCTGCCGGATGAGATGGGCGAGGTATTCAAGGCCATCGCGCTCACCCGTGGCCTTGATGCACCGCTGCTCGGCTTCGCGTTCAAGGACGACCGCGCGCGGCTGTCATCACGGCTCTTGCCATGATTAAGGAGCGTCAGGCTGGGACCGGATAGCGCTGATGGCTTGGAGACGCTGTTCGCGTAGCGCTCGCGCAATGGCCTCGCCCTTCAGGCCCGCGGAGATGAGCGGCCGGACATCCACGGCGCTGCATGCTTTGAGGGACTGGCGGAAAATACCGGCCTGCGGATAGGGTTTATCCTCGTAACCCGGCCTCCCGCGCGCATCCGCTTCGCACGCGAGCAGGAACTGATCCAGCCGCTCAGGACGGCGGAAGGCGTCGAGCGCTTCCAGTTTTTCCAGCAGCGTGGCGGGACGCAGCTCGCCGGCACGGTGGCAGTCGCCGTGATATTTTGCGGCCAGTACGGCCAGGTCGCGGTAATCGTTGGGCGCCTTGAAGCGCGCGCAAATCGCCTTCACCATGTCTGCGCCGCGTTCTTCATGGCCTATATGGTGCGGCCATTCTTCTTTTGGCGTCGCGCCTTTGCCCACATCGTGCAGCAGGGCCGCGAAGCGCACGCGCGCATCCGGCGAGATGCGCGTGGCCTGGTCCAGCACCATCATGGTGTGTACGCCGGTGTCAATTTCGGGGTGGTATTTTTCAGGTTGCGGCACGCCGTACAGTCGCGCCAGTTCGGGAAACAGTTTTTCCAGCGCGCCGCAGTCGCGCAGCGCCTCGAAAAAGCGCGAGGGTTTTTTCTCTCCCAAAGCACGCTCCGTCTCTGCCCATATGCGCTCCGGAACCAGCGCGTCCACTTCGCCCTTGGCGGCCATGGTATGCATCAAGGCGCGGGTTTCGTCAGCCACGCGGAAATCCGGGAAGCGGGCGGCGAAGCGCGCCACGCGCAAGATGCGCACCGGGTCTTCCGCGAAGGCGGGGGAGACGTGGCGCAGTATCTTGTCTTTTAAATCCCGCGCCCCGTTGAAGGGGTCTATCAGGACGCCGTTTTCACCCAGCGCCATGGCGTTGATGGTGAGATCACGGCGCTGCAAATCTTGCTCCAGGGTGACATCGGGCGCGGCATGCACCGTGAAACCCTTGTAGCCCGGCGCGGTTTTGCGTTCGGTGCGTGCGAGCGCGTATTCCTCATGGGTTTCGGGATGCAGGAATACCGGAAAATCCGCGCCCACCAGCTTGAAGCCGCGCGCTTCCATGTCCGCGGGTGTCGCGCCCACCACCACCCAGTCGCGGTCTTGCAGCGCGAGACCCATGAGTTGATCGCGCACCGAGCCCCCTACCTGGTAGATTTTCATGCGTGGCTGCGGTAGGCCGCGTAACGGCTCCGGCTGGTTTTATGCGTGAGATAACCGGGAACGGCAGCCTCAAGCGGCGTGGGCTGTATGCCGAAAGGGAAGCCGCCGCGGCACACGCTGTCAACTCGCAATGACTGGTAATTGTCCCAGGAAAACGGCTTTCCCGGCAGGTATTCAAAAATGCGCGCCTGGCAGCGCGAGAGGAAGTCACTGAGCCCGATTACGCGGCGCCTGGCGCCGATGACGCTCGCCGTGTATTCCACAAGCTGACTCAGGGTATAGGTGTGCGGCCCGCACAGGTCGTAACGCCGGCCGAAGCTGCACCGGTCTTGCAGTGCATGGACAAAGGCTCGCGCCACGTCGTCCACATACACCGGTGCGAAGCGCGCGCGCGGACAGGCGAGCGGGAGCAGCGGCGCGAGTCTTAATAGCTTCGCGAAACGGTTGAAGAATCTGTCTTCGGGCCCGAAGATGACCGAGGGGCGGAAACTGGTAACGTGCAAATCGCGCGTATTGTGCAGAAAATCCTCCGCCTGTCCCTTGCTGCGCAGATAGAAGCTCGGTCCATTGCGTGCATCGGCGTTGAGCGCGCTCATATGCAGCAGACGTTTGACGTTCTGCTTATGGCAGGCGGCGGCGATTTTGTGCGCCAGCTCGACGTGCACATGGTAGAAACCGCGTCCATTATGTTCTTTTTCATTGAGGATGCCGACGAGATTGACGGCCGCCGCGCAGTCCGCAAAAAGCCGGCACAGCGTTTTGGGATCATGGATGTCCGCCTCGATGAGTTCGAGATCGGGCAGCACCATCAGGTCTCGATGACGCTCGCGCCGCCGCGTGGGCACGCGCACGCGATAGCCGCGCTCGGCCAGGCGGTAGATGAGATGGCGTCCGACGAAGCCGGCGCCGCCTAACAGGCAGACGCGTTGCAGGTTCATTATGGCCGTGGCGCGATATCCGGCATGCGCACGCGCAAAGGCACCATTTCCTGCTCCATGCGGCTGGTGAAGATGGCGGTGTAAGCCATGACTTGCTGCACATAATTGCGCGTTTCGGTAAAGGGTATATTCTCCACCCAGATATCAGACGGCAGTTGCTGCTGTTCCGGGCGCCACTGCCGGGCGCGCTGCGGCCCGGCATTATAGGACGCCGTGGCGAGCGCCTGGTGTTGTTCGTTTTTATCCAGCACATGCCTTAAATAGGCGGCGCCCAATTCGATATTTTTATCCACGTCGAATAATTCCTTCACGTGTCTGATCGGGTCGCCCAATAGGCGCGCAACGGTTTTT
This sequence comes from Gammaproteobacteria bacterium, assembly GCA_003599485.1. Lineage (GTDB taxonomy): Bacteria > Pseudomonadota > Gammaproteobacteria > SURF-13 > SURF-13 > SURF-13. The sequence goes on along the minus strand of QZKM01000048.1, from coordinate 57,140 downwards.
CCGGTGGCTGGCATGAGCTGCATCAATCCAATTGCACCCGCGCTCGATCGCGCGTCGCTCACGAAGGCGCTCTCCTGGCGCATCACACCATATACCCAGGCCGGGTCAATATCCTGCTTTTGCGCGTTGGCTACCACTTGTTCACGGTATAACAGCGGAAAACGCAGCTCAAGATCGTCCATCACCTTGGCCTTGGCCAGCGTGAGAATGGCGCGGTCATGCCACCCCCAGCGCGCAGCGAGTGACGCAGCCATGTGCAACTGACGCTCGTCCAGCGTGCGCGGCAAGTGACTCCACTCGCGCCGTGCTTCGCTCATCAGGCCGAGTTGATACAGTTCATGCGCCTGCGCGATACCCAAATGCCGGCTCAATGCCGTCAATTCTTCTTCACTCGCCGCCACGGACGAACTGTTCATCTGATACGGCTGGTTAAGCCAGTCGGCGGCGAGGAACCCGTAATAGCTGCGCTCACGCGCGAGTTCCGAAAAAATCCGTTCGGCCGCGGACACAGGCTGAGACTGTGCAGAGGAGGGCTTCCGGGCGGAGGTAGTTTGCGCCAGCGCGCGCGCTTTCCAGTAACGCCACGGGGATTTGTCGCGCAGACCCGCCGGCATGTCCTCGATGGCGTTCAGCGCCGCCTGCCAATCTTGCTGCAGCAATGCCGAACGCACGCGCCATTCATGCGCGTTGTCGTCCAGCGCGCCGACGGGTACGGCGGCGAACAACGCTACCGCGCCGGCGTCGTGCTGCAGGGCGGCGGCGACGGCGATGTCCCGGCCAGTCTCGCCGGTCTCTTCCGTGCTGAAGGCATATCTGGGTTTAATGCCCTGCCATTTGGCGTGGGCGAGACCGGCGTTGCCGCGCGCCATGCGCTTGATCGCGTAGCGCACGATGTCGCGTGCGCGCGGGTGATCCTTCCTGAGGCCGGGATGATCGAGCAGCGCGGCGGGGTCTTTATGGAAGCGCCGCCAGAGTTCCACCCATTTACGGTCCGCCGCGCCGAGGTCTTTGGCGAGATAGACGGCCAGACCCGGCTCACGGTTGTCCATGGCGAGCCGGATGCGCTGCCAGATCATGTCATTGGTCAGGCCACCCTGAGCGCGCCAGCTTTTAAACACTGCGTCGCATTCCTCCGGCTGCGAACGCCCCACCAGCCACAGTTCCTTAATCTCGTCGTGCCAGTCTTGAGCGGGTGTTTCGGTGTCACCGGTTGCGAGACGCGCGCGCAACTGCAAACAATGCAACGCCACGCCCTGCATGTCGGGGTAGGGCTGGTAAACGCGCAGGAAATCCTCCCAGCGCTTCTGTTGCGCAAGCTGCGTCAGCCACGCGGCGCGCAAGCGGCTGCTCACCGAGGACTGGGCGTAGTCCTGAATAAACTGCTCGATTTCCCGCATTGGAGCTTCGGCCAGACGATCCTTGAGATCGGCATAGCGCAGGTAGCTTTGCAACGGGTAGCCGTCCAGGCGGTTCACCAGGCGCTGAAAGGTTTTTTTGTCGCCCGCCTTGTATGCGTTGCGCGCGGCGAGAAAGTCTTCGCGCTGGCGCTCGGCTTTTGCGTGGTCGTCCAAAACGTTGCCCGGCGCGGCGGAAGGATACAGCAAGGCGAGGGTCCCCAGCAGAACTCCCGCCAGACAGTGGTGTATCCATTTCATGGCGCTATACTAAACCTTCTGTCTTTCCAAGGGAATCCGGCCGCCGTGTTGATCTCCAGAAATCCCGCCACCGGCGTCATCCAAAAGGAATTCAGCCCATGGAGCGCGCAGGAGCTGGAGCATTGCCTGCAACAGGCGGGTGATGCAAGACCCGGCTGGAGCGCCGCGCCGCTGAGCGAGCGCTGCGCGCTGTTGCGCGCTCTGGCCGCGCTGTTGCGCGGACGTAAGCAAGAACTGGCGCGCCTCATCACGCAGGAAATGGGCAAGCTCATCGGGGAGGCGCGAGACGAAATCGAAAAATGCGCCTGGGGGTGCGAATACTACGCCGAGCGCGCGCCTGGTTTTCTTGCGGACGAAGTGATTCCCGTCGGGGCGGGCAGAAGTTATGTCCGCCATGAAGCGCTGGGCACGGTGCTGGCCATCATGCCGTGGAATTTTCCGTTCTGGCAGGTGTTCCGTTGCGCCGTGCCCGCGCTCGCGGCGGGCAACGGCGTGCTGCTGAAGCACGCCTCCAATGTGCCGCAATGCGCGCTGGCCATCGAACGTATTTTTGCGGACGCGGGTTTTCCGCCAGGTGTGCTGTGCGCCTTGATGATGGAGACCCGTGACACGGAACGGCTGATCGCCGATGCGCGCGTGCAGGCCGTGAGCCTCACGGGCAGCGTCGCCGCGGGCAGGCAGGTGGCGGCCGTGGCCGGGGCGCATGTGAAAAAATGCGTGCTGGAGCTGGGCGGTTCGGATGCCTTTGTCGTGTTGCATGACGCCGATCTCGGCGCAGCCGTGGCTCAAGGCCTCGCCTCACGGTTTCTGAATGCCGGGCAGAGCTGTATCGCCGCCAAGCGCATGATCGTAGTCGAGACAGTGGCGGACGAATTTGTCGCGGGATTGCGCGCCGCGATAGAACAACTGACGCCGGGCGACCCGCTGGATGAAGCCACGACGCTCGCGCCGCTTGCGCGCGCCGATCTGCGCGCCGCCCTGCATGCGCAGGTGCAGGCCAGCATCGCGCAGGGCGCGTTGCCCCTTGCCGGTTGCACGCCACTGGAGAGGCCGGGGGATTTTTACGCGCCATCCCTGCTGGACCGGGTCAAACCGGGCATGCCCGCCTACCATGAAGAACTGTTCGGGCCGGTGGCGTGCGTGATCCGTGCACGCGACGAACGCGACGCGCTCCGTATCGCCAACGATACCGGTTTTGGGTTGGGCGCCAGCGTGTGGACGCGCGATGGTGAGCGCGGCGAGCGCCTCGCGCGCGAATTGCAATGCGGCATGGTGTTCGTCAACGGCATCGTGCACAGCGACCCGCGCCTGCCGTTTGGCGGCGTGAAAAATTCCGGCTTTGGGCGCGAGCTTTCTTATCATGGTTTGAGAGAATTTGTGAACATCAAAACAATATGGATCAAGTCAATTTGATTTCGCGCCGTGCGGAATGAATCCGCGCGGGGTGAGCGGCACAGCCGCGAACGACAGCACATGGACGTGCTGGCCGGGGTTGCAAGCGGAGCAGGAAGCGCAGCGCAGCAACCTGCCAGCGGCTTCACTGCGCTATCCTGCTCAGTGAAGCCGCCCCAGCCTCGCCCTCCCTGGCGAGTCGTTCGCCCGCTTCGCGGGCTCACCCCTTTGGAAACCCCAAGGCGTTGCGCCCGCAGCAAGCTGCGGGATATGATAAAAATAATTTGGAAACCTACGCGCTCTACCTGCTGGCCGGTGTCCTGGTCGGCGTCATCGCCGGTCTGTTCGGCGTGGGCGGCGGCCTCATCATCGTCCCGCTGCTGGTGTTCATTTTTCACGGCCAGGGCATCGCGCCGGAGCTTACGATGCACCTGGCCATCGGCACCTCGCTCGCCACCATCATGGTGACCTCGCTCTCCTCGGTGCGCGCGCACCACCGGCACGGCGCGGTGCTGTGGCCCGTGTTCCGGCGGCTTGCGCCCGGCATCGTCGCGGGCACGCTGCTCGGCTCCTACATCGTGGATCAACTGCCGAACGCCGCGCTGCGCGTCATCTTCGGCGTGTTCGAACTGCTGGTCGCGGCGCAGATGGGCTTCGGCGTCCAGGCCGCACCGCACCGCCAGTTGCCCGGCTGGGCGGGCATGAGCCTCGCCGGCGTAATCATCGGCAAGGTGTCCGCCATCATCGGCATCGGCGGCGGCACGCTCACCGTGCCGTTTCTGACGTGGTGCAACATTACCATACGCCGGGCCGTGGCCACCTCCGCCGCCTGCGGCCTGCCCATCGCCGTTGCCGGTACACTGGGATTTATCGTCATGGGCTGGAACGCACCGGCGCTCCCCGCCTGGAGCACGGGTTACATCTACTGGCCCGCCTTCGCCGGCATCGCCGCAGCGAGTGTATTGTTTGCCCCCCTCGGCGCCAAACTCGCCCACACCCTGCCGGCGGAAAAATTAAAACGCTATTTTGCTATCTTTCTCGCTTTTTTGGGCATACGCATGCTGCTTCTGGGTTGAGTGACGAACCACAAGAGACACGATAGGTAGCCGTGAGAGGCGCTATTTGACGTAATAAATGACATCATTTAGGCTGGCTATTTCTAGTTGGGCCACAGGAGCTTGTTTATGATTCGATCTATACATACTGTTTTCGCGATAGTGCTCTTTGCGTTGCCATTCACCGCAACTGCCGAGATCAAACCTACCCATGTCTATGGCCTCGGTATGTCGTCTTGCGGCGCTCTTGTCCAGGCATTCAGGCAGAACTCCCCAAACGAAGGCTTGAACCGTGACGGCCGTATGTTTTCAACCCAAGCACATACATATCAGCAATGGCTCGCAGGGTTTGTGTCTTCGTACAACTTATACTCATCAAAATTAGGAAATCTCGGTGATGCTACAGATATTCATGGGCTAATGGAGTGGGTGCATTCGTATTGCAAAAAGAACACTACGTCTACCGTTGTGCAGGCCGCAACTGAAATGGTGCGCTCACTGGAGCGAAAGTAAGTGGCCCAACAAGACGCTCAAGCCGACTCGCTGCGTCAGCGCTTCGCGCTGACTTCGCTCGCGGCTTAGCTCCGCGTTAGCAAGCGTAGGGCGCAGTAACCAAAGGGCATTTCACCCTACGCATGCTGGTTCAGCCTTCAGCCAGCCCGGTAGGGCGCAATAACCGAAGGGCATTGCGCCGGATGTCGAACATGCCGATACTACCGCCATGCCCGATTACCGTCGCGCCTGGCATCCAGGCGGCATTTTTTCTTCACCGTCAACCTGCTGCAACGGCACGGCAACGACCTGCTGACTCGTCACTACGACAGGCTGCGGGAGACGGTGAAGTCGGTGCGGCAACGTCATCCCTTCGCCATCCTGGATGGGTGGTATTGCCCGATCATCTGCATTGCGTGATCGAACTGCCCTCAAACGATGCCGATTTTGCGACCCGATGGCGGTTGATTAAAGTGGACTTTTCCAAGGCCTTGCCGCCCACCGAACGACGATCACAGGTGCGTCTCGCCCGCGGGGAGCGGGGTATTTGGCAGCGGCGCTATTGGGAACACCTGATTCGTGACGAGGCGGATTTCCGTGCCCATATGGATTATGTGCATATCAACCCGGTAAAACACGGTTTGGTCAAACGCGTGATAGACTGGCCGTATTCAACATTTCACCATTTGGTCGAGCGAGGCATTTATCCGCCCGATTGGGCGGGCGGTAATGAGGACGTGCTTGGATATGTGGATTGACATGCGGCGCAATGCCCTTCGGTTATTGCGCCCTACGCATGCTACAATCCCGTTAGCCCGTCAAGACATCTGGTGAAAGGAAACAGGTATGCCAACATCGCAGGCGCTATCGCGCACATACGGCCGTGACGCAGCCGACCGTGGGGTCGAGGCGCGTGAACCGACAGTTGAGGGGGCGCGTGCCGCGATCGAGTGTTTCTACTTCGCCTTCAACCAGCGTTCTCTGGATGTATTGGAGGCCGTATGGGCGCAGGGTCCCTTCGTCTCGCTGAACAATCCGCTGGGCGGGATCATGCGGGGGCTCGACGACATCCGCGCTCTGTACCAGCGCATCTTCGACGGCCCCGCGCAGGTCTGGGTGGAGTTCTACGATGTCGTGGAATATGTGGGCCAGGACACCGTCGTGTTCGCTGGTCGCGAGCGAGGCGAGTTCATCCGTGACGGCCGCACTGTCCCCCTGGCGATACGAACGACTCGTGTCTTCCAGTATTTCGGCGGCCAGCTCGGCTGGCGGCAGGTACACCATCACGGATCGATCGATGACCCGGAGGCGTTGGCGCGGTACCAGCGGGCTGTCCAGCAAGCGTAGGGCGCAGTAACCAAAGGGCATTTCACCCTACGCATGCTGGTTCAGCCTTCAGCCAGAGCCGCGCGGCGGCCGCGCTGTTCGTTCACGGTGAGGAGGAGCAGCAGCCCGGCGATGAAGAATATCGCGGTGGCGAGCAATGCCAGGCGGTGGTTGCCGCGGGAGAGCCAGGTGATGAGGCCGTAGCTTACCGGGCCGACGATGGCGGCGAGTTTGCCGGCCAGGCCCCACAGGCCGAAGAATTCGGCGCAGCGTTCGGGCGGGGAGAACCGGCCGATCAGGGCGCGGCCTGCGGACTGGCTGGAGCCCAGCGCCAGGCCGATCAGGTTCGCCGCCGTCCAGAAGCCCGCGCGGGACTCGATGAAATAGGCGAGCAGTAGCGCCGCGATCCACACCAGCAGGGTGGCGGCGAGCGTGCGTACCGAGCCGAAGCGATCCTGCAGATGACCGAACAGGAATGCGCCCGCCGCCGCCGTGACGTTGACCACCAGAATCAGCACGACGGTTTCCCGGGTGCTGAAACCCATCGCCTGTTGCGCGTACACCGCCGCCAGTACGATGACGGTGCTGATGCCGCAATAGTAAACGGCGAGCGTGATGAGGAAGCGGAACAGGTCACGGAAGCGGCGCGCCTCCGCGAGGGTGTGGCGCACGCGCGCGAGCCCGGCGCGGAAATAGCTCTCGCCCTCCAGCAGCGGCGCAGGCACGGCGCGCTCGCGCAGCCACAGAAACGTGGGGAGTGTGGCGAGCGCGAAAGCGCCGGCGGTGATCCATAGTGTCACCGGCACAAACTGGGACGCGCCCTGCCCTCGCCCCTCCGCCCAGGCAATCCACGCCAAACACACACCCAGCACCAGCAGTCCGCCGAGGTAGCCGAGCGCCCAGCCATAGCCGGAGACGCGCCCCATGTCTTCCGGGCGGGCGATTTCGGGCAGGAACGACGCGATGAGATTTTCGCCGCTGCCGAACATGAGGCTCGCCAGCGCCACCAGCAAAAAGGCGGCGGCGATGTCGCCCGGGCCGGCCAGTCCCAGCAAGGCGGTAAACAGGACGCAACCCACGGTAGTGAACAGCAAAAAGGGTTTCTTGCAGGCGCGGTGATCGGCGACGGCGCCAAGCACCGGCGCGCTTGCCAGCACCAGGAAATTGCTGATGCCCATGGCCAGCGTCCAGAGCAGCGTGGCGGCGCCGTTGCCGGGCTCACTCGCCTGCGCTACCACGCCGACGAAATAGGCGCTGTAGATGGCGGTAAGGACTACGGTGGTATAGCCGGAGTTGGCGAAATCATACATCGCCCAGGCGAAGATTTCGCGCCGTGGCGCGCGTGCGCCCGGTGAAGATGCCGCGCCGTCCTCAGCAGTGCTGCTCACGGCGCCGCTTGCGCTTAGCCGGTGGCGCGCCCCGCCGCTTGCAGATCGGCGTGATAAGAAGAGCGCACCATGGGGCCGCTCGCCACGTTGCTGAAACCCATCTGTTTGCCAATCTCGGCCAGGCGGTCGAATTCCTCCGGCGCGACAAAGCGCGCCACCGGCAGGTGGTGACGGCTGGGTTGCAGATATTGGCCCAGGGTGAGCATGTCCACGCCGTGCGCGCGCAGGTCGCGCATCACTTGTTCGATTTCGCCGATCTCCTCGCCCAGGCCCAGCATCAAGCCGGACTTGGTGGGCACGGCGGGATGCAGCGTCTTGAAGCGCTGGAGCAGAGTGAGTGAGTACTGATAATCGGCGCCGGGGCGCGCCTGTCTGTATAAGCGCGGCACGGTTTCGAGATTATGGTTGAACACGTCGGGTGGGGCCTGGGTGACGATGGCGAGCGCGATGTCCATGCGGCCGCGAAAATCCGGCGTGAGGATTTCGATTTTGGTGTGCGGCGAGCGCCTGCGCACGGCCCGTATGCAGTCTACGAAATGCTGCGCGCCGCCGTCGCGCAGATCGTCCCGGTCCACCGAGGTGATGACCACGTATTTCAGTCTCATCGCCTCAATCACGCGCGCCAGGTTCTCCGGCTCCTCGGCATCGAGCGGCAGCGGTTTGCCGTGCGCCACGTCGCAAAACGGGCAGCGCCGGGTGCAGATCGCGCCCATAATCATGAAGGTGGCGGTGCCGTGCGCGAAGCATTCGCCCAGGTTCGGGCACGCGGCTTCCTCGCACACGGTATGCAAACGGTGCTCGCGCAGGATATTTTTGAGATGGGCGACTTCGGGGCTGCCGGTGGACTTGGCGCGGATCCAGGCGGGTTTACGCAGCGGTGTTTCGCTCTGCACCACCTTGACCGGGATGCGCGCCATCTTGGAAGCGCCTTTCAAGTCACGCAGGTTCACGCCGCTGGTCATCGTTACGCTCCCACGGCAAGCGGCAAGCCGGATGTGGCTTGGTTTAATTGAAGTTCGACGTGTGCGTGCAGTTGGCGGCCGGGTGTGTTCATGTCCGTTTCGATTCCGAGGCTGCGTAAATCCGTGACGCGAAGGCCGGGATAGCCGCACGGATGAATACGTGCGAACGGCGCGAGATCCATCGCCACGTTAAGGCTTAAACCATGATAGCAGCAACCCTGGCGCACGCGCAGCCCCAAGGCGGCGATCTTGGCGCCGTGTACGTACACGCCCGGCGCATCAGAACGCGTCTTGCCCGTTATGCCGTAACCGGACAGCACGGCGATCACCGCCTGTTCCAGCGCGCCGACCAGTTGGCGCACGCCGAGACCGCGCCGGCGCAAATCGAGCAGCGTATAGCACACCAGTTGGCCGGGGCCGTGATAGGTGACTTGTCCGCCGCGGTCGCTGTGTATCACCGGAATGGCGTCCGCTGCAAGCAGGTGTTCAGGTTTGGCGTTCAGCCCCAGGGTGAACACCGGCGCATGCTGGAGCAGCCAGATTTCATCCGGCGTGGCGGGGGTGCGTGCCGCGCTGAACTCGCGCATCGCCTCCCATACGGGCGCGTAGCCGCATACGCCAAGGTCGCGTACCAGGATGTTATGCATGACTGCCGCCGCGCAGCGTGCGTTTGTAGTCCTGAAACAGCGTGGTCATGCGTTGCCACATCGGTCCCGGTTTGCCGTTGCCTACGCGGGCGTCATCGAGCCGGGTCACCGGCATGATCTCCTTGGTGGAACTGGTGAGCCAAACTTCATCCGCCTCGCGCAAGGCGCGCTCGCTGATGGCGGCTTCGCGCCAGGCGATGCCGTGCTGCGCCGCGAGTTCCAGTATCAAATCGCGCGTGATGCCGGGCAGCAGCCGCGGGCTCTTGGGCGGTGTGATGACGGTGTTGTTTTTGACGATAAATACATTGCTCGCCGCGCCTTCGGTGACCTCGCCGTCGCGCACCAGAATCGCCTCGGTTGCGCCCTTGTCCACCGCTTCCTGGCGCAAGAGGATGTTCGGCAGCAGGGTGATGGCCTTGATGTGGCAGTATTTCCAGCGGATGTCATCCAGGGTGACAGCCGCGATGCCTTGCGCGGCATAGCTCTCCGGGATGGGCGGCAGCGGGTTGCTCATGGCGAACACGGTCGGCGTCACGCCTTTGGGGAAGGCGTGGTCGCGCTTGGCCACGCCGCGCGTGACTTGCAGGTAGATATATTGATCCGTGTTTCCGCCGCCGGCGTTTTTGCCGATTAAATCCACCAGCGTCTTTTCCCAGGCGGCATGCGTGAGCGGGTTGGCGGTGCGCACGCCGTCCAAGCTGTGATCCAGGCGCAAAAGATGTTCCGCCAGACGGAATAATTTTCCGCCGTAGGCCGGGATGACTTCATACACGCCGTCGCCGAAAATGAAGCCGCGGTCCAGCACCGGCACGCATGCCTGATCGAGCGGCAGGAATTTGCCGTTCAGATAGACGATGGGCGAATCAGGCATGACAGCGTTACGCAAACCAGAGCCGGATGCTGTCCACCAAGCGCCGCCACCAGCCGCCTTGCTCCACGGCCTGCAACGCGACCAGCGGCCGCTCGGCCACGGCTTCATCGCCCAGGGTGATTTTCACTGTGCCGTATTTTTTATCCTTTGCGGCGGGCGCGATGATGATCTTGTCCATCTCCATCGCCGCCTTGAGTTGCCCGTATTGGCCGCGCGGGATGGTGACGTACAAGTCTTCACTCAGGCCAAGCTTCAATTCCCTGCTGGCGCCTTTCCAGATGCGCGTGGTTTTGAGCGGCTGCGCGGCGCTGTACAGGCGCTGGGTTTCAAAAAACCGGAAGCCGTAATTGAGCAGTTCCTGGCTCTGGTCGGCGCGCTCCTTCTCGCTCTTGGCGCCGAGCACCGCGGCGACCAGGCGCATATTGTCGCGCAGCGCGGAGGAAACCAGACAGAAGCCCGCGCTTTCGGTGTGGCCGGTCTTGACGCCGTCGGCGCCGATGTCGCGCCACAACAGCATGTTGCGGTTGTATTGCCTGATATTGTTGTAGCTGAATTCCTTGATGGCGTAGTACGTGTAGTACTGCGGGAAATCCCGGATCAGCGCGTGCGTGAGCAGGGCGATGTCACGCGCGGTGATATACAATTCCGGATCGGGCAGGCCGGTGCTGTTGGTGAAGTGGCTGCTGTTCATGCCCAGCAACTGCGCGTTTTGATTCATCAGCGTGACGAAGGTGGCTTCGCTGCCCGCGGTGTGTTCCGCCAGTGCGATGGTGGCGTCGTTGCCGGACTGTACAATCATGCCCTTGAGCAGGTCTTCCACGCTCACCTTGCTGCCCGCCTGCACGAACGTGCGCGAGCCTTCGCTCCTCCAGGCCTTTTCGCTGATGGTCACCTGGTCGCTGAGCTTGATCTTGCCGGAATCGAGCGACTGGAACACGGTGTAGGCGGTGAGCAGCTTGGTGAGACTGGCCGGCTCCATGCGCTCGTCGGCGTTTTGCTCCGCGAGCACCTTGCCGCTGTGAAAGTCGAGCAGGATATAAGCGCGCGCCGGCAGAATCGGCGCGGCGGGGACGGGCCGCAAAGCGGGCGCGCCGGGCAGAGGCGCGGGGGCGGCCGCAGACAAGGCGCTGAAGACAAGCAAAACGGTGCACAGCAAGATTTTCATAGAGGCGTCCATGTTGAGGGCAGGGGTTAATCCGTCACTATGCGCGCGCCGGCTATGCCGAGGTGCGCGAGCGATTCGGCCAGACGGCCGGCGTCGTCGCTGGTTACCAGCGGGCCGATGCGCACCCGGTACAAGAGGGCGTCATTGAGGGTGGTTCTGATGATTTGAATCTCATCCGTGATTTTGTCGAGCAACCGGGCGCGCAGGCGCTCTGCGCCGTCCAGATTCTGAAAGGCGCCCACCTGTAAATACACATTCTCTGCTGACGGAGCCCGGTGTGTTTCTTGCCGTTCCGCCTTATCGGCCGTAACCCGCTCCGGCTCTTGCGGCGCGGCGGCATCGAGTGCGCGCACCTCGACCAGCCCGGTACCGTGGCCCAGAATGCCGAGCTTGGCGGCGGCGGCGTAGGAGAGATCAATCAGGCGATCGCCGATGAAAGGCCCGCGGTCATTGACGCGCACGATCAGGGAGCGGCCGTTCTGCAAATTGGTCACGCGCACGTAGCATGGCAGGGGCAGGGTCTTGTGCGCGGCGCTGATCGCGTACATGTCATAAGGTTCGCCGCTGGAGGTGCGCCTGCCGTGAAACTTGACGCCGTACCAGGAGGCGATGCCGCGCTCCACATAACCCGCGCAGCTGGCCAGCGTACGGTAGGTTTGCCCGTTCACCGTGTAAAAAGGCGGATTGCCGTATTTGCTCGGCGGCTCAATGCGCGGCACCGGCTCCGGGATGGAGGCGATGTCGAGCGGCGCAGAAGGCGCCGCGTCACCCTTGCCGAAACAGCTGTCGGCAGGCCGACCAGTTGTTTGTTTGGGCGCGGTGCTGCAGGCGCTGAGTGCAACCGCCAGCAGCGCGCACGTGATCAGTCTTGTCATCTTTGCGCCTTGATCTCCTGGCTCAACTGGTACACGGCCATGGCGTACAGGGAGCTTCTATTATAGCGGGTAATGACGTAAAAATTTTGCAGTCCCACCCAATATTCCGCGCCGGACCCGGCCGCGAACTCCAGCAGCAGGGCAGGTTCGATATCAAACAGCGGTTCGGTGACACTTACGCCCTGGCGGCGCAGGTCGCCCAGGCTGTACTGCAGTTGTATGCCGCCGTTGAGCAGGGTTTTATACTGTTCACCGTTTACTTCGGCGCGCATGGCGACCGGCGCGTCTTTTTGCCAGCCGTGTTCGTTCAGGTAATGCGCCACGCTGCCGATGGCGTCCGCGCTGTTGTTCCACAGGTCGCGCCGCCCATCGCCGTCAAAATCCACCGCGAAGTGCCGGTAGCTGCTGGAGATAAACTGCGCCTGCCCCATTGCTCCGGCATACGAGCCCTTCAGCGCCAGCGGATCGAGACGCTCCTCGCGCGTGAGGAGCAAATACTGTTCCAGTTCGCCGCGAAAAAAATCCGCGCGCGGCGCATAATCAAAGGCGAGGGTGATGAGCGCGTCCAGCACGCGGTATTTACCCATGTTTCTGCCATAGCGCGTTTCCACGCCGATGATGGCCACGATGATCTCCGGAGGCACGCCATATAACCGCTGCGCGTTTTCCAGCGTTTCGGCATTGGCCCGCCAGAACTCAATACCGCCACGGATGCGCGCGGGATTGACGAAGATCGGCCGGTATTCATGCCAGGGTTTGGCCTCGGCGGGCGCGGTGATGAGGTCAATGATGTCCGGGCGCAACTCCGCCGCGTTGAACATGCGCGCCAGTTCCGCGCCGTCAAAGGCGTGGCGTTGCGCCACGCTGGCGATGAAGGCCTGCACATCGGCGCGTTCTCCCAGCGTGGTTGCGGGCGCGGCATGGGCGAAGCAGGCCAGTGTGCAGAGCAGAGGGAGGTGTTTGAACATCGCTTAGACCAGTTTTCGGGGATGGGTGTGGATCGCCATCAGCATACCGAATGAGGCCATGAGTGTCACGAGCGCGGTGCCGCCGTAACTGATGAGCGGAAGCGGCACTCCTACTACGGGCATCAAGCCGCTCACCATGCTGATATTGACGAAAATATAGAGGGAAAAACTCAATGTCAAGCTGCCCGCCAGCAGGCGCGTGAAATGATCCGGCGCGCGCAGCGCGATGTACAGCCCGCGCGCGATCACGCTGGTGAACAACGCCAGCAAGAGCAGAACGCCAATCAGGCCGAACTCTTCGCTGTACACGGCGAACACGAAATCGGTGGTGCGCTCAGGGATGAAATCCAGATATGATTGCGTGCCGTTCAGCCAGCCCTTGCCGGTGAAACCGCCGGAGCCGATGGCGATAGTGGACTGAGTGATGTGATAACCCGCGCCGAGCGGATCGCTTTCCGGATTTAAAAAGATGAGCAGGCGCGTGCGCTGATAGTCGTGCAGAAAGTGCCACAACAGCGGCGTGGCGACGGCGGCCAGCAGCGCGCTGCCGGCGATAATCCACCAGCGGATACCGGACAACAGCAGCACAAACAGGCCGGCGCCGGCGATGAGCACCGCGGTGCCGAGGTCGGGCTGCTTGGCGATCAACGCCACCGGGATCACGATCATCGCGCCGCACACCAGCACCCGCCTGGCGCCGGGCGGCAAGCGCCGGCGCCCGAGATAGCGCGCCAGCAAAAGCGGCAGCGCCAGCTTCATCAGTTCCGAGGGTTGAAAGCGGATCACGCCCAGATCGAGCCAGCGCTGCGCACCCTTGGCCTGGTCGCCAACCAGCGGCACGGCCGCCAGCATGATCAGGGCGGCGCCGTATAACCAGGGCGCAGCTTCCTGCAGGCGTTGCGGCGGGACTTGCGCGACCATCAGCATTAATCCAAAACCGAGCGCGAGACGCATGGCATGGCGCAGCAGCAATCCCTCATTCTGCCCCCCGGCGCTGTAGAGCACGACGAAGCCCACGGCGGACAGAAGCAACAGACCCGTCAGCAGTGGGAGGTCCATGTGCAGCTTTTGCGCCAGGCCGCGCGCTGGTTTGTTATAGCCCGGTTCCATGATGTTCATGGTACGGAGGGAAGCAAGTAGTGATCCATCAGTTTACGCGCGATGGGCGCCGCCGCGCCGCTGCCGCTGCCGCCGTTTTCCACGATCACCGCGATGGCGATACGAGGATTCTCCACCGGCGCGAAGGCGATGAACAGGCCGTGGTCGCGCAGGTGCAGCGGGACTTTGTCCTTGTCGTATTTTTCGTCCTGTTTCAGGCCGAACACCTGCGCGGTGCCGGTTTTTCCGGCGATCCTGTAAGCCGCCCCCGCGCCGCTGCCGCGCGCCGTGCCGCGCTCGCCGTGCATCACCTCGGTCATGCCGGTGATGACGGTGTCCCAATTGGCGGCCTTGCCGGACGGCACGGTGTACAACGGCGGCAGAGCCGCTTGCGCGAGCTTGTTGCGGGTGAGCGGGTTTTCAATGGTGGAGACGATGCGCGGCGGCATACGCACGCCGCGGTTGGCGAGCGTCGCGGCGGCCACGGCCAGTTGCAGCGGAGTGGCCAGCATGTAGCCCTGGCCGATGCCTGTGATGACGGTTTCGCCGGGGAACCAGGGCTGGTTGCGCGCTCTGCGCTTCCAGGCGCTGGACGGCAACAGGCCGGTAAGCTCGCCCGGCGCGTCTATGGCACTCTTCTGGCCGAAACCGAATTGCGCGAGGAAATTGTGCATGCGATCTATCCCCAGGCGTTGCGCAAGCTCGTAAAAATACACGTCGCAGGATTCGCTGATGGCGTGCGTCATATCCATCACGCCGTGGCCTTCCTCTTTCCAGTCGCGGTAGCGGCGCTCCTGCCCCGGCAACTGAAACCAGCCAGGGCAGAAGGTGCCGCGCTGCGCGTCGGTGACGCCAAGCTCCAGGCCGGCGAGGGCCACGAAAGGTTTGATGGTGGAGCCGGGCGGATACTGGCCGCGCAAGGCGCGGTTATAGAGCGGCTGATCCGGCGAGCTTTGCAGCGCCTGGTAATCACCGGGCTCGATGCCGTTCACGAACGGATTCGGGTCGAAGGCCGGCTGGCTGACCAGGGCGAGCACCGCGCCGGTGGCGGGATCCAGCGCCACCACCGCGCCACGGTTGCCGCCCAGTTCCTGTCCGGCGAGCTGCTGCAGGCTCATGTCTATGTTGAGATGCAGGTTCCGGCCGGCGCGCGCGGGCGTGCGTTTCAATATCCGCAGGCGGTGGCCCTGTGCGTTGGTTTCGATCTGTTCGAAACCCACCGTGCCGTGCAACACGTCTTCATAGGCCTGTTCGATGCCGGTCTTGCCGATGTGCGTGGTGCCGCTGTAGTTGGAGTCGCCGAGCTGATCCAGGTCATCCTCGCTGATGCGCCCCACGTAACCCACGGCGTGCGCCGTGCTTGCGCCGAGCGGATAGTCGCGCGTTACCCCCGCGACGATGTCTACTCCATGAAACCGCGGACGGTTTACCGCGAACCGCGCCAGCTCTTCCTCGCTGAGCCGCAGCCGCAGCAGCACGCCGCGTGTAGTACGCTTTTGCTTGAGCAGACGGCGGAAGCGCTTGACGTCGGCGGGGCTGATGGCGACCACCTCATGCAACGCGCGCAGCGTGGCCTCGATATCGGCCACCTGTTCGGGGATTACCTCCAGACCAAAGGCGGGCAGATTGCGCGCCAGCAGCACGCCGTTGCGGTCATAGATCAGGCCGCGCGCAGGCGGGATCGCTACCACGCTGATGCGGTTGTTCTGGGACAGGGTGAGATAATGCTCCTGGTTGAGCACTTGCAGATAAATCAGGCGCGCCAGCACTACGAACATGAGCAGCAGCACGGCGGCCGCGGCCACAAACATGCGATTCTGCAGCAAGCGGGTTTCGCGGATATAATCGCGCAGCCGATCGGATTCACTGATGCGCGCGTACATGGTTAATCACAAGCAGCAAGTGGCAAGAAAATTCTGTGCGGGATTTCAGGCCAACCGGTAGCGGCGCCGCATATGGCGCAGCGTGAGGTACATCGCAGGCCAGATCATCATGCTGGCGGGTGTGGCGAGCCAGTAGCTCCAGCTCCACGGCGCCTGCTGCGACATGCCTTTTATCCAGAAGCCGAGCATTTGATCGAGGAAAAGGATCAACACGGCCACCGCCGCCGCCTGCTGTAATAGCGGCAGCTGGCGGATGCCGAGATGGAGGCGCGTGGCGCTGTAGGCGATCAGCGCAAAGCTCAGCGCATGCTGGCCGAGCAGGGCGCCCTGCGCGGCGTCGAGCAGCAGGCCCGCCGCCCAGGCGCCGCCCACGCCGATGCGCCCGGGCAGCGCAAGGCACCAGTAAATCAAGGTCATGGCCATCCAGGCCGGCCGCGCGGCGGCCAGCACGTCCGGCAGCGGCAGCAGG
Source organism: Gammaproteobacteria bacterium (assembly GCA_003599485.1). Classification (GTDB taxonomy): domain Bacteria; phylum Pseudomonadota; class Gammaproteobacteria; order SURF-13; family SURF-13; genus SURF-13. Next base: position 40,894 of record QZKM01000048.1, on the reverse strand, counting down.
GTGAGCAGCAGTGCCGCCACGAAACTGGCGATGATGACCCAACTCTGTCGTTGTTTTTGTGTCACGGGGAGACGGCCGCACTGCCGTTGCCGGCCGTGCCGGGTTCGAACCAGTATAGTAATACCTCGCGGTTGCGCTCCAGGCCTGCGCTGGGCTCGGCGCTCACCTTGGCGAACGGCTCGCTCGGGTCCAGTTTTACGCTCACCACCTTGCCCACTGGATAGTCCGGCGGAAAACGCCCGTCCAGGCCCGAGCTGACCAGCAGATCGCCCACTTGAATGTCCGCGTTATTGGCGAGATAAGGCAGATCGAGGCGATTGGATGAGCCGCTGCCGAAGGCGATGCCGCGCAGACCGTTGCGCAACACTTGCACGGGCAGGGCATGAGTGGGGTCGGTAATCAGCAGCGCGCTGCTGGTGTAGAGCGAGGCGTGCACGATCTGGCCGAGCACGCCGCGCGCGTCCAGCAACGGCTGGCCGAGGGTGACGCCGTCGCGCGTGCCCCTGTTGAGCACAATCTGGCGTTTAAAGGGGTCGAGGTCCACGGAGATGATCTCCGCCACCGAGGTGCGGCCACCCACCTTGACCGATGACTGCAACAATTCGCGCAGGCGCTGGTTTTCCACCTCCAGCGCTTCGTATCTTTGCATCTGCGCCATGAGGGCGAGGTGCTCTTTCTGCAAGCGGCTGTTGTCGCGCAGTAAAGAGTTACGCGAGGTGAAGACGCCGCTCAGCCAGCCCCCCGCGTCAAAGGGCAGGTTGACCAGATAGTGCAGAGGTGAGATCAGCAGTGTGAGCCCCGCGCGCAACGGCTCCAGGCGCGCGCCGCGGTGATCAGCAGTCATCATGGCGACGGACAACAGTATCAATATCAACAGCCGCAGGGTGATGGAGGGCCCGCGCTGGAACAGGGGCTTCATCTGCCCTTCGAAGCGCTGTCGCATAGTATGCCGTCACTCGATAGAAAGGATCGAGTATGTAGAATTCATCCCGCGCGGTCTCATGGCGCGCGGTGCGAAATCAAATAGCTTCTTCGTCGCGGCCGTGTTATTCCAGCACCAGGAAGTCACGTCCGCCTTCATCTATCATCTCCAGCGCGGTGCCGCCGCCGCGCGCCACGCAGGTGAGCGGATCGTCCGCGATGATGACCGGCAGGCCGGTTTCTTCCGAGAGCAGTTTATCGAGATCACGCAGCAGCGCGCCGCCGCCGGTCAGCACCAGGCCGCGTTCCGCCACGTCCGCGCCCAGTTCCGGCGGGGTCTTTTCCAGCGCGGCGCGCACCGCGCTTACGATGCCCGACAACGGTTCCTGCAGGGCCTCCAGGATTTCGTTGCTGTTCAACATGAAGTGGCGCGGCACGCCCTCGGCCTGGTTGCGTCCCCATACCTCCATCTCGTGCACCTCGGTGCCGGGGAAGGCGGAGCCGATTTCCTTTTTGATGCGTTCCGCGGTGGATTCGCCGATCAGCGTGCCGTAGTTGCGCCGCACGTAGTTGATGATCGCCTCGTCGAAGCGGTCGCCGCCGATGCGCACCGAGGCGGAATAGACGATGCCATTGAGCGAAATCACCGCCACCTCGGAGGTGCCGCCGCCGATGTCCAGCACCATGGAGCCGCGCGCCTCGCCGATGGGCAGCCCGGCGCCGATCGCCGCCGCCATCGGCTCCTCGATCAGGAACACCTCGCTCGCGCCCGCGCCGCTGGCCGATTCCTTGATGGCGCGCCGTTCCACCTGGGTGGAGCCGCACGGCACGCTCACCAGCACACGCGGGCTGGGGCGCAGGAAGCGGTTTTGATGCACCTTGTGAATGAAATATTGCAGCATCTTTTCCGTCACCGTGAAGTCGGCAATGACGCCGTCCTTCATCGGCCGGATGGCGCTGATGTTCCCCGGCGTCCGGCCCAGCATGTTCTTGGCTTCCATGCCCACGGCGGCGATGGTCTTGGGCCCGCTGGGGCCGCGCTCCTGGCGGATCGCCACCACCGAGGGTTCGTTCAGCACGATGCCCTGACCGCGTGCATAGATCAACGTATTGGCGGTGCCCAGGTCTATGGAGAGATCGTCGGAAAACAGCCTGCGGAAACGTCCAAACATCGGGTGATTCATCCTTATATTTAGGTTATACATGCCCACTGTACCAATGCGGGGGGCTTTGGGCAAGCGCCGAAGTATGATAAGTTGCCCATTTTCACGGACTGAAGTAAACCATGGCGCTTACCCCCTCCGACGTCAAAAAGATCGCTCGCCTGGCGCGGCTCGCTGTTGCCGGGGAGGACATTCCCGCTTATGCGCGTAATCTGTCCAATATCATGGGCCTGGTGGAGCAGATGAACGCGGTGGATACGCGCGAGGTAACGCCCATGGCGCACCCGCTGGAACTGCCCGCGCGCCTGCGGCCTGACCAGATCAGCGAGACCAACCAGCGTGAGCTGTTCCAGTCCATTGCACCCAAAGTGGAGGCGGGGCTGTATCTGGTGCCTAAGGTAATAGAGTAGATACAAGGGCTAAAGGGAAAAGGGAAAAGGGAAAAGGACCATGCGCATACACGTCTCTTTAATTCCCTTTCCCCTTTCCCCTTTCCCCTTTCCCCTGCTTTAATCATGCATACCAAAACCATTGCCGAATTATCCCGCGCGCTCAAACAGCGCGAGTTCTCCAGCGAGGAGTTGACGCGCGCCTGTTTGCGGCGCATCGAAAAACACAATCCGGCGCTCAACTGCTACATCAGCGTGACCGGCGAGCGGGCGCTGGCGCAGGCGCGCGCCGCCGACGCGAGCCTCGCGAAAAACGAGGGCGGCGCGCTCACCGGCGTACCCATCGCGCAGAAGGATATTTTCTGCACCAAGGGGGTGAAGACCAGTTGCGGCTCCAGGATGCTCGACAACTTCATAGCGCCCTATGACGCCACCACGGTGGAGCGTTTTGACGCGGCGGGCGCGGTGATGCTGGGCAAGACCAACATGGACGAGTTCGCCATGGGGTCAAGCAACGAAACCAGTTTTTACGGCGCGGTGAAAAATCCCTGGGACACCGCCGCCGTGCCGGGCGGCTCTTCAGGCGGCTCCGCCGCCGCGGTCGCCGCGCGGCTCGCGCCCGCCGCCACCGGCACCGACACCGGCGGTTCCATCCGCCAGCCCGCGGCGCTGTGCAATCTCACCGGCTTGAAACCCACCTATGGGCGCGTGTCGCGCTACGGCATGATTGCGTTTGCCTCCAGCCTGGATCAAGGCGGGCCGATGGCGCGCACGGCGGAGGATTGCGCCCTGCTCATGCAGGTCATGGCCGGTTTCGACGTGCGCGACTCCACCAGCGTGGACAAACCCGTCCCGGATTACACCGCGACGCTGAATGATTCGATCAAGGGCCTCAAAATCGGCCTGCCCAGGGAATATTTCGGCGCCGGGCTGGATGGCAAGGTGGCGCAGGCGATAGACGCCGCCGTCAAAGAGTATGAAAAACTTGGCGCGGTGGTGAAGGAAATCAGCCTGCCCAATACCTCTCTCGCAGTGCCGGTGTATTACGTGATCGCGCCCGCCGAGTGTTCCTCCAATCTGTCGCGCTTTGACGGCGTCCGCTACGGTTACCGCTGCAAGGACCCGCAAGATTTGCTCGATCTCTACGAGCGCTCGCGCGGCGAAGGTTTCGGCGCCGAGGTCAAACGCCGCATCATGGTCGGCGCCTATGTGCTGTCCGCCGGTTACTACGATGCGTATTACCTCAAGGCGCAAAAACTGCGCCGCCTCATCAGCGATGACTTCAAACGCGCCCTCGAGCAAGTGGACGTCATCATGGGGCCGACTGCGCCCACGGTGGCGTTCAACCTGGGGGAAAAGACCGACGATCCGGTGACGATGTACCTGTCCGACATCTACACCATCGCGGTCAACCTCGCCGGCCTGCCCGCAATCTCGCTCCCCGCCGGTTTCGTGGGCCAGCGCCCGCTGGGTTTGCAGATTATCGGCAATTATTTTGACGAACCACGCCTGCTGAACGTCGCGCACCAGTATCAAAAAGTCACCGACTGGCATACGCGCACTCCAAAAGGATTTGAATAAATATGGAATGGGAAACCGTCATCGGTCTTGAGATACACGCGCAGCTTGCGACGCGCAGCAAAATCTTTTCCGGCGCGCCCACCGCGTATGGCGCGCCGCCCAATACCCAGGCCTGCGCCATTGATCTTGGCATGCCCGGCGTGCTGCCGGTGTTGAACGAAGAGGCGGTGCGCATGGCGGTGAAGTTCGGCCTCGCCATTGGCGCAAAAATCGCACCGCGCTCGGTGTTTGCGCGCAAGAATTATTTTTACCCCGATTTGCCCAAGGGTTATCAGATCAGCCAGTACGAACTGCCGGTGGTGGCGCAGGGCCGGATCGAGATCGAACTGGAAGACGGCGGCGTGAAGACCATCGGCATCACCCGCGCGCACCTGGAGGAGGACGCCGGCAAGTCGCTGCATGAAGACTTTCACGGCATGACGGGGATTGACCTGAATCGCGCCGGCACGCCTTTATTGGAGATCGTCTCCGAGCCGGACATGCGTTCGGCCAGGGAGGCGGTCGCCTACATGAAAAAAATTCACTCCCTGGTGCGCTATCTGGAAATCTGCGACGGCAACATGCAGGAAGGTTCGTTCCGTTGCGACGCCAATGTCTCGGTGCGGCCCAGGGGCCAGCATGAATTCGGCACCCGCGCCGAACTGAAAAACATCAACTCGTTCCGTTTCGTCGAGAAGGCCATCGCTTATGAAGTGCAGCGTCAGATCGAACTGATCGAGGGCGGCGGCAGCGTGGTGCAGGAGACGCGCCTGTACGACGCAGATAAAGACGAAACACGCTCCATGCGCAGCAAGGAAGAGGCCCACGATTACCGCTATTTCCCCGACCCGGATTTGCTGCCGCTGGAAATTGACGCGGGAATCATTGAAACCGTGCGCAAAACCTTGCCGGAGTTGCCGGACGAGAAAAAGCAGCGCTTTATTAAAGACTATGCGCTTACGCCCTATGAAGCGGGCGTGTTGACCTCCAGCCGCGAACTCGCGGCTTACTATGAAGACGTGGTTCGCGGGGCGGGAGGCGAGCCCAAGCTGTGCGCCAACTGGGTGCTGGGTGAGTTGCTGGGCGCTCTCAATAAGAACAACCTGGACATTAACGCCAGCCCGGTCAGCCCCGCGCAGCTTGCCGGTATGCTGAGGCGCATCGGTGACAACACCCTGTCCGGCAAGATCGCCAAGCAGGTGTTCGATGCCATGTGGCACGGCGAAGGCGACGCGGATGCGGTGATCGCCGCCAGGGGCTTGAAGCAGGTCACCGACAGCGGCGCGATTGAAAAGGTGATCGTCGAGGTGATTAAAAAATTCCCCGAACAGCTCGCGCAATACCGCGGCGGCCAGGAAAAATTGTTCACCTTCTTCGTCGGCCAGGTGATGAAGGCGAGCCAAGGCAAGGCCAATCCGGCGCAGGTTAATGCGCTGCTCAAGGAAAAGCTGAGGTAGCCTGGTTATCCTAGGGCAACAACGCGATTACGACCTGAACCTTTCGCCTGATAAAGGGCTTCGTCGGCCGCTGCGACCAGCTGATTTGCGGTGATAACCGTTCCTGGCAGATAGACGGCAACGCCGGCGCTGATGCTGACATACGACGTCACTTTCGAATGCTCGTGGGCAATCCGTAACTGTGCAACCGCATTTCTGATATCTTCGGCAACCTGAACTCCACCGCTCAGCTCCGTTTCCGGAAGGATAAGCGCAAATTCCTCGCCACCATAGCGTGCAGCCATATCTGCCGGATGCCGGCAGCAGTACCGTATTGCGGCGGCAACCTGTCTGAGACACTGATCGCCGGCCTGATGGCCGTAGTGATCGTTGTATGGCTTGAAATAGTCAACGTCGCACAGGATCAGAGCGAGCGTCTTCTTGGTGCGCTGCGCGCGTAAAATCTCGTCAGCAAGGTAAGTGTCGAAATATCGCCGGTTGGCGAGATCAGTCAGGGCATCCTGCCTTGACAGGCGTTCCAGCGCCCGGTTTGCGGCGGCCAATTCCGCGGACAACTGAATCAGACGGCGGCGCATCGCATCAATACGCTGCATGGCGTGAATCTTTGCGTGCAGCACCACGTAGCTGGCCGGCTTTATCAAGTAATCATCGCCTCCAGCCTGGATTCCACGCTGGAGCTGCTGTTCGTCTTCCCGTCCGCTCAGGAAGATGATCGGAACCCAGTCCTCCGGGTGTTGGGAACGGATATGTTGCGCGGCCGCGTACCCATCCATGACAGGCATAGTTACGTCCATAAGGATCAAATCAGGATGCTCGCGCTCGTAGGCAGCCACACCCGCTTCACCGTTCTCGGCTGTGGACACGCTATGCCCCATCTTTTCAAGCATCTTGCTCGTCGCTGCGATGATGGTGGAGGAATCGTCAACGAGCAGTATTTTCATGATTCATGAGACTTTAGCAGGGTGATGCAAAGAGCTCTACATTACCCGGTTAGTCGAGACCCAGCTTCTTCAGCCGATAGCGCAACGCGCGGAAGGTGATGCCGAGCAGTTTGGCGGCGGCGGTCTTGTTGTAGCGCGTCTGTTCCAATGCCTTCGTGATGCGTTGTTTCTCGATGCTGTCGAGCTCGTCCTCCAGCGGCAGCTTTTCCTGTCCCTGGCGGGGTGCGTGATCGGGCAGGCGCAGGTCCTGCACGTCAATTACCCTGCCTTCATGCAGGGTGAGTGCACGCTCCAGAATATTTTCCAGCTCGCGCACGTTGCCGGGGAAGGGATAGCGGCAGAGCGCCTCGCTGGCGCGCGGCGTGAGGGTGGCGGGCGGCGTGCCGCTCTGGGTGGCGAGACGCTGTAAGAGATGCCCAGCGAGCAATGGAATGTCTTCCGCACGTTCGCGCAGCGCGGGCACGTGCAGCTCGATGACGTTGATGCGGTAATACAAGTCCTGGCGGAAACTGCCCTGCTTGACCAGCGCGCCGAGGTCTTTGTGCGTGGCGCTCAGGATGCGCACGTCCACCGGAATTTCTTTCTGCGCCCCCACCGGGCGCGCGGCCTTTTCCTGAATGGCGCGTAACAACTTCACCTGCATGTACAGCGGCAGGTCGGCGACTTCATCCAGAAACAGCGTGCCGCCCTGCGCGGCCTGGAACAGGCCGGGCTTGTCCGCCACCGCGCCTGTGAAGCTGCCTTTCTTGTGGCCGAAGAATTCGCTTTCCAGCAGTTGCTCGGGAATCGCGCCGCAGTTGACGGCGATGAAGGGCGCGTCGCGTCGCGGCCCCTGGCCGTGAATCAGGCGCGCGGCCAGTTCTTTTCCGCTGCCCGATTCACCGCTGATGTACACCGGCGCCTGGCTGCGCGCCAGCTTGGCGATGGTGGCGCGGATGGTTTGCATCGGCGCCGAGTCACCGAGCAGGTTTTGCGTTTCCGGTTGCGCCGGCGTGGCGAGCTTGAGCGCGCTGGCGATCAGGTTGCGCAGCACGTGCAAGTCCACCGGTTTGGAGACGAAATCAAACGCGCCCGCCTTGAGTGCGGCGACGGCCGATTCCATGTTGCCGTGCGCGGTGATGACCGCAACCGGCGTTTCCGGCGCCTTGCGCTGAATGTAGGCGATGAGTTCAATGCCGTTGCCGTCAGGCAGGCGCATGTCGGTGAGGCAGAGATCGAAGTGTTGCTGGCCCAGCAACGCGCGCGCCTCGGCCAGGTTCGGGGCGGCGTGGGTTGCGATGTTCATGCGCCCCAGCGTGAGCTGCAACAGCTCACGGATATCGGGTTCGTCATCCACTACCAGTGCCGTGTGCGGTATCATAAATAAGGTGCTATATGATATGTCTGCGCCGGTCGGCGAAGGTGATGCGGAAACAACTGCCTTGAGCAAGCCGGATGTATTTAAGATTCGCCTGGTTGCATTCACACAGCTCACGCGCGATGTACAGTCCCAGCCCGGTGCCATTGGGTTCAGTGGTGAAGAACGGCTCAAAGATATGCTCGGCGTTTTCCATGTTGATGCCGGGGCCGCTGTCTATCACGTCGAGATACGGGGCATATTGACCGGGGAGGATGCCGCAGCGCAACACAAGCTTCGGCAGCGCGCCGCCCGGGGCATAGCGCAGCCCATTCTGGCACAGATTCCACAGCACCTGATGTAGCTGGCTGGAATCCGCGTGCACAACAATGCGGCTATCCTCATGCCGTATGCTGATTTCCTCCGGGCGCAGGGCGTTGCTTTCGCAAAACACCCGTGCGAATTCGTCGAGCCAGGATTCAAGATCGAGAATGTCGCTGCGCGTGCGCTCGCGCCGGCTGAGCTGCAGCACGTTTTCCACCATGTTGTTCATGCGTTGGGCGTGGTCGGCGATAATCTGGGTAAGACGTCTGTCTGCATCCTGCAGGGCGGGCGATTCGGCGAGCAACTGCCCGGCGTGGCTGATGGCGCCCAGCGGATTGCGTATCTCGTGCGCGATGCTGGCCGTGAGCCGCCCGAGCGAGGCGAGCTTGAGGTGTTGCGCCTGCTGCGCGATTTCGGAGTTGTCCTCCAGAAAGATCAGGGTGTCGCTGTCCTGTGTCGCGCCCAATTTCGCAAAGCGCGCGAAAAAATCGCCCGTGGGGCCTGAAGGCTGAACGCCATCTTTACGCCATTCCGACCACTGCCCGGCGAGCGCGGGCGCCGCCTCGGCCAGGGTTTCAGGCGCTCCGGCAGGCAGATCGAGCAGACGGCGCGCCGATTCGTTGGCGATGCGGATGAGGCCGCTATGGTCCGCTACAACGATGCCGGTCTGCATGCGTTCGATGACATAATGCGTGATTTCCGCCATGTTGGCGAGATCCTCGCCGCGCCGGGTGGCGAGCGCTTCGCTTTCAAATGCGCGGCGCGCCAGCGCATGGATGAGCAGGGCGGTGGCGAAAAACGCCGCGCCCAGCATACCGGTCTGGGTGTAACTGCTTTGCGTGGCGGCCTCGGTCAAGCTGGCGTAGCCGCGCTCGATGAGGACGGCAAGACTGGCGATGGCCGCGAAAAATATTCCGATGCGGCCCGGTGAGAGTATGGCCCCGGCGGCGACCGCCACTACGAGCAGGATGCCCAGGCCGCTGCTTACCCCGCCGCTGGCGTGCATCATCAGGGTGATGACCATGATATCAATTACTATCTGCGCATACACCTGGACGCGCAAACCGGGCCAGCGGGTCAGCCGGGCCGCGGCGCATACCAGGCTGAACGCAAGATAAAACAGGCTGAGATTGGAGAATAGAGCGGGCTTGTCCTGACCCAGAGGTTGCAGCGGGTGATCGCCCAATACCAGGAATACCGCGGCGGCGGAGAGGGCAAGCCGGTAAATAATCAGCAAGCCCAGCAGCCTCCAGGGTGTGCTGTGCGGAGCGGGCTCTTGCCCGATTAGATCCGCGTGTGCCGGAAATAGACGCGACATGTGTATCCGCCGCCTTGGGCGCGTTTTAAACGGACGCCTGGTCCCGGTGCTCGGTAGAACAGAAATACTGATCGTGACGCTTGAGGGCTTCGGCCTCGGGCACGTGCAGGCCGCACACCGCACAGCGTACCATGGCGCCGATGCGAGGCGTCTCACCCCGTTTGCGTCGGGCAAGCGCAAGATAACGCTTGATCACAAGCGTAAACAGCCAGATGGCGAGGGCGAGCAGTAACAGGCGTATCAGATTCATAACCCGTCTAGCATAACGTATTTTCGTTCAGTTCCGCCATTTGCCGCGCCCGCGGGGCTACGCCGTTGACGGCCTGCTATAATGTGCCCGCAACCTTATGAACCTCCACGAATTCCAGGCGAAGCAACTATTAAAGGGATACGGCGTGCCCGTGCCCCAGGGCGTGGTGGCGCGCAGCGTGCAGCAGGCGCGGGATGCGGCGCGCGCCCTCGGCGGAGAAGAGTGGGTCGTCAAAGCGCAGGTGCACGCGGGGGCGCGTGGCAAGGCGGGCGGCGTGCAGCGCGTGCGCGGTCTGGATGAACTGGAAACCGCCGTGAGCAGGCTGCTCGGCTCGCGTCTCGTCACCGCGCAAACCGGCGCCCAGGGCCTCCCTGTCTCCACGGTGCTGGTGGACCGCCCGAGCGAAATCGCGCGCGAGCTGTATCTTGCGCTCACCGTGGACCGGGCGCGTGAGCGGGTGCAGGTCCTGGCGTCCGGCAGCGGCGGGGTGGAGATCGAAACTCACCCGCATCAACTACAAACGCTGCACGCGGACCCGCTGGCGGGCTTGCAGCCTTACCAGTGTCGCGAACTCGCCTTTGCGCTGGGTCTGGCCGATAAACAGATCGCCGCCTTCACCCAGCTTGCGCGCGCGCTGTACCGTGTGTTTGTGGACCAGGACGCCAGCCTGATCGAGGTCAACCCGTTGATTATCACCCGCGGCGGCGAACTGATTGCGCTGGACGCCAAGATCGCACTGGATGACAACGCGTTGTACCGCCACCCCGACCTCGCCGCGCTGCGCGACGCGACCCAGGAAGACGAACGCGAGGCCGCCGCGCGCCAGTTCGGTCTCAACTACATCACCCTCTCCGGCAACATCGCCTGCATGGTGAACGGCGCCGGACTCGCCATGGCGACCATGGACTTGATCAAACTGCACGGCGGCGAACCGGCCAACTTTCTCGACGTCGGCGGCGGCACCACGGCGGAAAAAGTGGCCGAAGCCTTCAAGCTGATTTTGTCCGATAAAAAAGTGAAGGCGATTTTGGTCAACATCTTCGGCGGCATCGTGCGCTGTGATTTGATCGCCGAAGGCATCATCAAGGCGGTATCCGAAGTCGGCATCAAACTGCCGGTGGTGGTGCGCCTCGAAGGCAACCGTGCGCCGGAGGCGTGCGAATTATTACGCGCCAGCAAACTCAAAATCATCACTGCGAACGATCTTACCGATGCGGCTGTAAAGGCAGTCGCCGCGGCAGGTCACGCTTGAGCCGGGGATTTCAAATGCACTCATTCGAGAAAATTCTTAGTGTCTCAAGTGAGGATATTGCGTTCGAATTGTCGGCACTGGGTCATATCGGGTGGCACGAGTTTCTGCTTAATCCTCGACGCCTGCGTGGCAGCGATTTTTTGATGAGATGGTCACAAGGCGTATGGAGCGAGCATCGCATCATTGAGGCCATCAGTAATGCTGGAGAATTCTTTGCATTGCCCTATGGGCCCAGCGGGACGGCTCCTGACGATGATGTGCGAGCCTTTGAACTCTATTTTGAACGTCTGGACAAAGCTGGGCTTGGTAAGATCAAACGTCCGGATTTGCTGATTTTCCGGAAATCGAGTCAACCAGTTGTTGAGCGCCTTGTTAAGGAAATAGGCGGCATATCGGAGCTGCCATTCACCGCGGAGTCCGACCGGTGCATGCGGACCATCCTCGCCGAAAGTGTTATTGCAGTTGAGTGTGAAAATAGCTTGTGGCGTGCCGCACAAATGCCGGGCTTTGGCGCTGAGTTGAGTCCGCAGCGGCGCTTAAATGGCAAACCGGGCCTAAAGAAGACTGCGGTAGTGCCGACTGTGATTATTAAGGATGAAGACCGGCAACCTTTGCGCAAATGGCAACAGTCTACTGGCATAAAGATTCACGTCTGGCATGTGTTTTACGATCTTGCCTTCGGTCTGGCATTCGATGAGGCTGAGCGATTGATTCGTAGCAAACTGATTCTGCCGACAGAGCAGGTATTTCAAGCTCCGGGTGGGGCTACCACACGCAAGTCGATCTACAAGTTTTATTATCACTATGCCTATCCACTCGGAGCCGCGAAGCAGGAGCCCAGGCTTTTACCGGCTTGCATTACTGACAAGAATGGCCACATTCTCCCCTACGTAAGGTTCGAGGGCGGAAGTTTGGAGCTTAGCCATGATGTTTTGAGTAGGCTCAACAGTATCGCAAAGGAACGTAAATGATGGCGGAGCAAGCTGTACAGAAACTACCGGCATCTGGGCCTGAGCGCGAGAAATTACGGCAAAGTGGCCAATTTTGGACACCCGCTTGGGTAGCGCAGGCGATGGCTGCTTACCCGATAGCCGGAGGGCATCGTACTATTTTCGATCCAGCGGTGGGGATGGGGGCGTTTTTCCGGGCTGCACTGGCTGTAGCGGAGTTGGCAAATGTTCGTGTGCGCTTGCAGGGCGCGGAAGTTGATAAATCGATTTTGGATAAGGCAAAAACATCAGGCCTCAAATCACGCGATCTTTCAGGCGTCGAGGTCCGCGACTTTGTGCTTGATCCGCCTCGCACGAAGCTGAAGGCCATCGTTGCAAACCCACCGTATATCCGCCATCACCGCTTGTCCGCAGATGTTAAATCCAGGCTTAAGATATTTAGCATGCGGCTTACTGGCGTGGCTATCGATGCGCGTGCGGGCTACCACATCCATTTCTTGCTGCGTGCCCTTCAGCTTCTTGAACAGGGTGGTCGGCTGGCATTCATTGTGCCTGCCGACACCTGCGAAGGGGTTTTTGCCGGGACCTTGTGGCAATGGATTACCAGGCACTACCGGCTCGATGCGGTCATCACGTTTGATCACATGGCTACACCTTTCCCCGGTGTCGATACGAATCCTGTCATCATCATGATTGAGAATGCTCCACCCGGAGCGGAGTTTCATTGGGCGCGTGTTACCCAGCCGGACAACTTGGCGTTGCGGGCTTGGGTGCTATCCGGGTTCAAGACCGTCGAGGCTGGCACACTCTCAGTCCAGCGGCGGCTTGTTTGTGAAGGGATAGCTACTGGATTATCCCGGCCACCGCAAGTTATGACTCATCCTGCGGTGCTCGCCGATTTCGCAAGAGTGATGCGAGGGATTGCGACTGGCGCTAATGAGTATTTCTTTTTGACTGCTGAACGAGTGACGGCGCTTGGCCTGCAAAAAGAATTCCTTGTCCCCGCAATTGGCCGGACAAGAGATGTTGCAGGTGACGAATTAACTCACGCCGATCTCCGCAGGCTTGAAGCTCAGCAACGGCCTACCTTTTTATTTTCCCCCAATGGGAACTTACCCTCTCGGTTCCCTTGGTCCGTGCGACGCTATCTAAAGCGTGGGGAGCGGCTTGGGTTACCTGATAAGCCGCTCATCAAGACGCGCAAGCCGTGGTATAAGATGGAGACGCGGGCTATTCCACCATTCCTGTTCGCCTATCTTGGACGGCGCAATGCCCGCTTTATTCGTAACCGTGCAGGAGTCGTTCCGCTTACCGGCTTTTTGTGTGTCTACCCGTTGTCGGATGCGCCGAATTTTGTTGAGCGCCTATGGGCATTGCTCAATCATCCGGATACGGTTGCCAATATTGTGTTGGTCGGAAAGTCGTATGGTGGAGGTGCAGTGAAGGTTGAGCCGCGTGCACTGGAACGGCTGCCGCTGTCGGAGCGCGCTCTGCGTGAGGCCGGTTTAGCGGCCCCATTGAGGGAAACACAACTGGAATTTACTCTTCGTGAAGAGCGTGCAAGATACAAGGTCAGCAAGCGATCATGAGCATCCTCGTCAATAAAAACACCCGTGTCATTTGCCAAGGCTTCACAGGCAAACAGGGCACGTTTCACTCCGAGCAGGCCATCGCCTATGGTACGAACATGGTCGGCGGTGTGACGCCGGGCAAGGACGGGGAGATGCATCTCGGCCTGCCGGTGTTCAATACCGTGCGCGCGGCGGTGCAAGAGACCGGTGCGGATGCGAGCATGATTTACGTGCCCGCGCCGTTTGCGATGGACGCGATACTGGAAGCGGCGGACGCGGGTATCAAGGTCATCGTATGCATCACCGAAGGCATACCGGTGCTTGACATGTTGAACATCAAGGCCGCGCTGAAAAATTATCCCGCCGTGAGGCTCATCGGCCCGAACTGTCCCGGCGTCATCACGCCCGGTGAATGCAAGATCGGCATTATGCCGGGCGCGATCCACAAGCCCGGCCGCATTGGCATTGTGTCGCGCTCCGGCACGCTGACTTATGAGGCGGTGCACCAGACCACGCAAAACGGCCTGGGGCAAAGCACCTGCGTCGGCATCGGCGGCGACCCGATCCAGGGCATGAATTTCATTGACTGCCTGGAGTTGTTCGAGCAAGACCCAGAGACCGAGGGCATCATTCTGGTCGGTGAGATCGGCGGCACGGCGGAAGAGGCCGCCGCCGGCTATATCAAGACGCACGTGCGCAAGCCCGTGGCCGCCTACATCGCGGGACAAACTGCGCCGCCCGGCAAACGCATGGGGCACGCGGGCGCGATCATCTCCGGCGGCGCGGGTACGGCGGCGCACAAAATCGCCGCGCTGGAGGCGGCGGGCGTGGTGGTCGCGCGCTCGCCCGCCGGGATGGGGGAGGCCATGGCCGCGCTGATGCAGCGCGCGAAAAAATCCGCCTCGCGATGAGCACGCGTTTACGCATCGCCGCCGCCCAGCTCAATCTATGCGTGGGCGACGTGCGCGGTAATGTGTGCAAGATCATCGCCGCGGCGCATCAAGCGCGCGACGAACTGCGCGCCGACGTGGCTGTGTTTCCCGAACTCGCGCTCACCGGCTATCCGCCGGAGGACTTGCTGCTGCGCCCTGACCTGCACGCGCAGGTGCGGGAAGGCATCGAGGAGTTGAAGCGCGGGATAAATGGCATCGCCGCAGTGTTCGGCTATCCGCATCAAGAAGACCATCGTCTCTATAATGCCGCCGCGTTGTTGTGCGATGACGTCATCCTTGCGCGTTACTTCAAACAGCATCTGCCGAATTACGGCGTGTTTGACGAAAAGCGCTATTTTGTCGCGGGCGATCGGGCCTGCGTGGTGGATATCGAGGGTGTGCCCACGGCGCTCAGCATTTGCGAGGACATCTGGATGCCGGGGCCGATACGGCAGGCGCGCGAGGCCGGCGCACGGCTGCTCATCAACATCAACGCCTCGCCGTTTCACCTTGCCAAGGGCGAAGAACGCGTGGCGTTGCTCAGGCAACGTGCGCAACAGGGCGAGATGCCCATCGTCTACGTCAATCTCGTGGGCGGGCAGGACGAACTGGTGTTCGACGGTGAATCGCTCGCGGTGGACGCTGAGGGCCAACTCATGCTGCGCGCACCGGCCTTTGCCGAAGGCCTGTTCCCATTGGATTTGCAGGTGAACGGTAACGTCGTTGTGCAGCCGGGCGAGCGCCGCGCGCCGTTAAGCGAGGAGCAAAGCGCGTATCAAGCACTGGTGCTGGGCGTGCGCGATTATGTGAACAAAAACGGTTTCAACGGCGTGGTGATCGGCGTTTCCGGCGGTATAGATTCCGCCTTGACCCTGGCCGTCGCCGTGGACGCCCTGGGCGCCGAACGTGTCGAGGCGGTGCTCATGCCCTCGCGCTACACCGCCCCCATCAGTATTGAGGACGGCAAGGCAGTGGCCGAGGCCCTCGGTGTGAAACACAGCCTGATCTCCATTGAGCCTTCTTTTCAGGCATTTTTGGACAGTCTGAAACAGGAATTCGCCGGACTGCCCGCCGATGTCACGGAAGAAAATATCCAGGCGCGCTGCCGCGGTGTGGTACTCATGGCCATCGCCAATAAAAAACGCAACATCGTGCTCTCCACCGGCAACAAGAGCGAGATGTCGGTGGGCTACGCCACGCTGTACGGCGACATGGCGGGCGGTTTCGCGCCGCTCAAGGACGTGCCCAAGCTGCTCGTGTACCGCCTCGCGGAATACCGCAATCGCATCCAGCCGGTGATTCCACGGCGCGTGTTTGAGCGCGCGCCCACGGCGGAACTCGCGCCCGGCCAAAAAGACACCGATGCGCTGCCGCCTTATTCCGTGCTCGATCCCATACTCAAGCTGTATGTCGAACAAGACAAACGGCCGGAGGACATTATCGCCGCGGGCTTCGACGAACAAACCGTGCGGCGCGTGATCCGCATGGTGGACCGCAACGAATACAAACGCCGCCAGGCCGCACCCGGTGTGCGCATCACCCCGCGTGCCTTTGGCCGCGATCGGCGTTATCCTATTACGTGGGGCGGGAGAGATAGCTAAGCCCCCTCCCTTCAGGGAAAATCGAAGTGAAGGGTTTGGGCAGGGGAGAGGGTGTGAGGCATTGATATTGAGGACGACAACATGAAAAAACTTGAAGCGATCATCAAACCGTTCAAACTGGACGACGTGCGCGAAGCGCTGTCCGAGATCGGCATCACCGGCATGACCGTCACCGAGGTCAAGGGCTTCGGCCGGCAAAAAGGCCACACCGAACTCTATCGAGGCGCGGAATACGTGGTGGATTTTCTGCCCAAGGTGAAGATCGAGGTGGTGCTGCCCGCCGACCAGGTGGAACGCGCCATCGAGGCCATCACCCAGGCCGCCCGCACCGGCAAGATCGGCGACGGCAAAATCTTCATCTACCCGGTGGAAAAAGTAGTGCGCATCCGCACCGGCGAGACCGATTTGTCGGCGGTCTAAATCCGGAATAGGCGGATACAACTTTGTCGAAGATATGGGCTATGACTCTACCTCGAAAAAGGTGCGCCAGTTTCCGCCAGAATTGGGAAACGGCACTTGATTAGGCCGGGGTGCTGGGGACAGCCTCGAATGAGGAGAAGGCCGTTTACGCGGAAATGTTTACGCGCACGCTCAAATTCTTCCGAAGTGGATGCGCGCCTGAACAGTTGTCTCCTGAGGGTTTGGGTGGCCGTTAATGAAGTCAGCTCATCAAGTCGCAAGCAACCAACGTCTACGCAACAAAACGGCGTGGCGACTGTTGGCGGCGGATAACGCGCCGGTTGTCATTGGTCTCTTGCGGAGCCACTTGTTCGAGGGAGAGCGTCGTCTCCCCAGCTCGATTCTGAGCGAGCGCATCGGACGGGATTTGGATTCGCTGCGCGCGGAAGACTGGGAGCTACCGCAATCCGCGCAGGCTTACCTGAGCCAGTGGTTGGCGGACGGGTATCTCGAACGTTCGTACCAAGCCGGGGCGAGCGAGGAGGTTTACGAACTCAGTGCCTCGGCTATCCAGGCCATTCGCTTTGTCGAGAGTCTGGGCCAGAAGCGCACGGTTGCCACGGAAAGCCGACTGTCCTTGGTGATTCAGCAATTGGTACAGTTGGCCGAGCAGACCGAAACCGATCCAGAGTCGCGCGTCGAGAAACTGATCCGGGAACGGGCGCGCCTCGATGCCGAGATCGATGCCGTTCGCGCGGGGCGAGTCGAAGCCTTGCCGGCGGACAGGGCTCTGGAGCGCGCGCGGGAAATCGTTGCACTTGCGGATGAGTTGGCCAACGACTTTCGGCAGGTGCGCGACCAGTTCCACCAGCTCAATCGCCAGTTGCGCGAGCGGATCGTGGAAAGCGAAGGCGCCCGGGGTGAAGTGCTGGAAGAACTGTTTACCGGAGTGGACGTGATCGCCGCGAGCGACGCCGGGCGTACCTTCAAGGCCTTCTGGCGCTTGCTCACCGACCCCCAGCAGAGCATGGAGTTGGAGGAGGCCTTGGAGCGATTGTTGTCGAGGGAATTCGCGCGAACGCTGGATCGCCAGGAGCGGCGGTTCCTGTCCGGCATGACCAAACTGCTGCTGGAACGCGGTGGCGACGTGCATGATGCCCTGCAATATTTTGCGCGTAGCCTGAAGCAGTTCGTGCAGAGCCGTGAATACATGGAGCAGCGCCGCCTGAACCAGTTGCTCAAGGAGGCCCAGCGTCTCGCTGTCGAAATCAAGGACCGCGTCAAACCCACGGACGAAATCGGGCACACATTGCATCTCACCAGTAGCAAGCTTGGTTCGCTGTCCCAGTTTCGCCCGCACGATCCGAGCCTCGACCGGGTGGATGCCGGTATCCCGCTCGCCGAAGCGGCGGAAATATCTCTGGAGGCGGTGAGTGAATTGGTTGCACACTCGGAAATCGATTTTCGGGGCCTGAAAGGACACGTGCAGGCCCTGCTCGAAGAACGCGATCAAGTATCCATCGCGGAGATACTGGACGCGCATCCCGCCGAGCAGGGCCTTGGCAGCGTCGTCGGTTACATGGCACTGGGTTCGCGCCACGGCGTGCTGGCCCAGCGCAAGGAAACGGTGCATTGGACGGGGCTCGACGGCGTGGAGCGCCGGGCTCATATTCCATGTGTCTATTTCGTGAAAGGATGCCTCGATGAATCACGATGAAAGGACCGAGATCCCGAATAGCGTGAGCGAGGGGTTGCAGGACCCAGGGCTTTATCCTGGCGACACTGGCCAGCTCCCGGAAGAGGCGCGCCGTGTCTTGGTGCAACTGCTTGCGGGTCCGTCGCTCGACAGCAAGCGTCATGGCAAGCTGTGGCCGGCGTTACGGCGGCACGAAGCAATGATCCGCGCGCGCCTCGCCGAACTGTTCCTGGAATTGGTGCTGGACGACGATCTTGAAGTGGCATTCACGCGCCAGGCGGATACGGGCGAGCTGGATACGCCGATCTTATTGCGGCGCGCGCCGTTGACCTTTATCCAGTCGGTTCTGCTTCTCTATCTCCGTCAATTACTCACGGAGGCGGCGGCCCGAGGGGAGCGGGCCGTGGTTTCGGGTTCGGAGATGGTGGAGCAGATGAAGCTGTATGAACCGCGCGAGAATGCCGATCGGGCCGGGTTCGAAAAACGCATCCGGGCGGCCATCGAGAAAGTGAAGGACCACAGCATCATCAGCCCGATCCGAGCCAGTGAAGATCGTTATGAGATATCCCCCACTCTGAAACTGCTGTTCAGCGCCGATGAGATTGCTGCGCTCAGCCGGCAGTACGCCGCGCTCCGCGACGAGTCACCCGAGGATCCCGCTGATGCGACAGGATGAGATGCTGATGCAGGGACTGTGGCCGGCGCAGCAATATCGGATGCGCCGCCTGCAGGTATTCAACTGGGGAACCTTCTCCGGTTTGCACGATATTCCCATCACCGAAGAAGGCTTCCTGTTTGTGGGGCGCTCGGGCTCCGGGAAATCCACGGTGCTCGATGCCCTGTCCGCGTTGCTCGCGCCGCCTCAATGGTTGGTGTTCAACGCCGCGGCGCGAGAGGGCGAGAAGGGGCGTCATGATCGGCACTGGGTATCCTATATACGCGGTGCTTGGGCGGATCAAACGGACAACGATTCCGGCGAGATCGCTTCGCAATACCTGCGGACAGGCACTACCTGGTCGGCGCTGGCGGTCGAGTACGCCAACCTTGCTGGCCAGAGCGCGAGCCTTGTGCAGATTCTCTGGTTGCGCGGCAGCGCCAGCCGCGCTGCGGATGTGCGGCACCATTTCATGGTTTCGGAGCGTTCCTTCAACATCGCGACGGAACTCAAGGAGTTCGATTTGGACCTGCGTAACCTCAAGCACAAATTGTCGGACGTGCGCCACTTCGAAACGTTCAGCGCTTACGGCGAACACTTTCGCCGCCTGCTCGGTATCGAGTCGGAGATGGCGCTCAAGCTCCTGCACAAGACGCAGTCGGCCAAGAACCTCGGTGACCTTAACAGCTTTCTTCGCGACTACATGCTCGACCGGCCGCCCACCTTCGAGGTCACTGAGCGCATGGTGAAGGAATTTGCCGAACTGGACGCGGCCCACCAAGCCGTCGTGACGGCCCGCAGGCAGGTGAATACCCTGCGTCCGGCGCGGGACGACCATCGAAAATTCCTATCGAATAGCGAGCAACTGGTCCGGCTGGAGGAGTTGCGGGCCGGTGTCGATGCCTACCGCGACCGTTGCAAGGTGAAGCTGCTGGACGAGGAAATCGAGCGCCTGCGGACTCAGGATCAGGGGCTGGAGGGGGAGGAGCGCCGGCAGCAGGAGATGCTGGACAATAACAAGACACAGCTTGCCCTGCTGGAAGCGGAGCATCGGGAGCAAGGCGGCGTGCGCATCCAGGAGCTGGAACGGGACAGGAAATCCGCCGAGCAGCAACGGGACGACCGGATGGCCAAACGCGGGCAAGCGGAAACGGCCTGTAAGACGCTCGGCCGCTCGCTTCCGGATACACCACAGGGGTTTGCAGAGCTCGCCGCCGAGGCGCGGGGAATATTGGAGGGCCGCAGAGAGGCAAACCGGCGCGCCGATGAGCAGCGCGATGCGCTGAACGTCCGCCAGCGCGAGGCGGAGAAGAGTTTTTCCGAGACGCGCCGGGAAGTCGAGGCCATGCAGCGCCAGCCCTCCAATATTCCGGCCCACATGCTGGACCTGCGCCGGCAACTGACTACCGCCCTCGGCTTGCCAGAAAGCGATTTGCCGTTTGCCGGCGAACTGATTGAGGTCAGGAAGGAAGCCGCCGAGTGGCAGGGCGCGGTGGAGCGGGTGTTGCGAGGGTTCGCGCTCTCGCTCCTCGTCGAGGAGCGCCATTACGCGGGCGTCTCCAGTTACGTTAACGAGACCCGCCTGAATCAACGCTTGGTTTACCACCGGGTTGCGGCCGACACGATTACATCCACAACGCAACCGGTGCAAAGTTGGTCGCTGGTCAACAAGCTGTTGTTCAAGGACAACGCCTATCGGCCTTGGCTCGACGCAGAGTTCAGGCGCCGTTTCGATTACGCCTGTGTCGACAACATGAGGGATTTTCGCCAGACCGAACGGGCCGTCACGCGCGAAGGTCAAGTACGTCATGGCAGGTCCCGGCACGAGAAAGACGACCGGCGACCCATCGATGACCCGCATGGGTGGGTTTTGGGTTTCGACAACCGCGAAAAGCGGCGACTTTATCAAGAGCGGGCGCAGCAATTGGCCGATGAGATCGGCCGGGTCAGACGAGAGCTAGAACAACTGGAGGCCGACCGCGAGAAACGGGAAGAGCGGCTCATGGCCTGCCAGACTCTGACCAATCTGCAATGGCAGGAGATCGACGTAGCCAGCATGCTGGATCGTATTCATGCGCTAGACAAGATGCTGGCCGAGTTCAGTGACGGAAACCGTGTTTTGAAGGAATTGGGCGAGCGTATCATGCAACAGCGGACAAAGCTCAAGGAAGCTGAAGATGCCTTGAATGCCATGCGTGCCGAACGCATAGTTGTTAAAAAGCAAATCGATCAGTATGGTCACGAACTGGATGAGTTGCGGCTGCAACTGCAGTCCGCCGTGCTCACTGATTATCAACAGCAGGCGCTTAAGGCGCGCTTCGAGGCGATTGACAAGCCGGTCACCCTCAAGAATCTGGAAAGCCAACGAACCGCGGTGGAGCGGGGAATTGGCAAGGAAATCGAAGGCCTGCAAACCGAGCAGGGCAGTTTGAAGCAGGTGATCGAGAAATGCTTCAGCCGTTTTCTCGGAGAATGGAGAGAACACGCCGGCGATCTGGACGAGACCTTGGCCTCGGCGCCGGATTTCATGGTCCTGCTGGAGCGGCTGGAGCACGATGGGCTGCCGAAGCACGAGCAGCGTTTTTTCGACATGCTCAAGGAGCAGAGTACGGAGAACCTGGCGGCGCTCAATACCCACCTTGCCAAGGCCCGCAAGGAGATACGTGAGCGCATGGACCTAGTGAACGAGAGTCTATCCCAGGCAGAGTTCGGTCACGGCACGCACCTGGAGATTGTCGTCAACGACCGCTATCTGCCGGAGGTCAGGGTATTTCGCGAACAGGTAAAACAGGTGCTGGACAACGCATGGCTTACAGACGCGGAGGGTGCGGAGGCGCGTTTTGGTATCCTGCGCGAACTGGTGAACAGGCTGGGTTCGGCGGAAAGCGAGCATCAGCGCTGGCGGGAACTGGTCCTCGATGTGCGCCAGCACGTGGAGTTCATGGGACGCGAATACGACAAGGCCGGCCAGGAGGTGGAAATTTACCGCACGGGTGCGGGAAAGTCCGGCGGCCAGCGCGAAAAACTCGCCACCACCTGCCTCGCGGCCGCACTGCGCTACCAGTTGGGTGGCAGCGACAGCGGGTTGCCGCTGTATGCGCCGGTCGTGCTGGATGAAGCCTTCGGCAAGGCAGACAACGAGTTCACCGAACTGGCGATGAAAATTTTCACCAACTTCGGTTTCCAGATGATCGTTGCCACACCGCTGAAGTCCGTGATGACCCTGGAGCCATTCATCGGCGGTGCGTGTTTTGTCGACATCAGCGACCGCAAGCGCTCCGCCACGCTACAGATCGAATACGACCGACAGAGACGGCGCCTGAACCTACCGGAAAGAATGCGTGGCGAAGTCGTTTCTAATTGACCCCGATGGGGTCAAACAACGTTTGCAGCAACGCTACCGCGCCAATCACCGGCGGTGGCTCGAAGGTGACGGGTCCTGGCCGTTGTCGATCCCGCTTGGGATGCCGAGCGAACAGCAGGCCCGTGAGCAACTTCCTGCGGTGCAGGCGTGGCAAGCGCGTTGGCACGAATGGCGGGGCGAAGGCGAAGTGGTGTGGGTTGAGCGGCGCTGGCCGAACCTCGGCACGCAAAGCCTGCCGGAGCGGGCGTTGCTTCATAACCCGGCACAAGTAGCCGAATGGTTAGGGGAAACGGATCGGTGGCAAAGGGCCGAACGGCGCCATGCCTTGATGGCGGATCGTTGGCCCCGTCTTGCCGGAACCTTGCCCGGATATTTCGATGTGTTGGCCGACTACCCGGACGGCGATTTTCATCGCCTGTTCGCAATGCTGGAATGGCTGGAAACGCATCCCAATTCCGGTCTGTATGTCCGTCAGCTCCCGGTGGCGGGCGTCGACACCAAATGGTTGTCTGCCCGCAAATCCCTAGTTGCCGGGCTGTTGTCTATTATTCGCGGCGATAGTGGTGATGGTGCGGACTTCCATAAGGCGACCGGGATTCGTCGCGAACCCGTGCTCATGCGTCTTCGTCTGCTGCATGCAGACGTGCGTCGAATAACGGGGGGATTGGGAGATATCACCGCGCCGGTGGAAGAGATCGCGCGCTTGGTTTTGCCGTTGCGCGGTGTCTTCATCGTTGAAAACCTGCAAACCGGGCTTGCCTTCGGAGATGTCCCGGAAGCTGCGGTATTCATGCGGCTTGGTTATGCAGTGGACCTGTTTGGCGAAATCCCCTGGCTCAAGCAGCTACCGTGCTACTACTGGGGTGACTTGGACACCCACGGTTTCGCCATCTTGAATCGTCTGCGCCACCACTTGCCGCATACTCAATCGCTACTCATGGATGAGTCAACACTATTGGATCACAAAGGTTTATGGGGGCAGGAGGACAAGCCCGTCGTCGGTGCTGAACTGCCCTTGCTTACTGTGGTGGAACAAGGACTGTATCGGGACTTGTGCAATCATCGCTGGGGGCCGCGCGTGCGGTTGGAGCAAGAGCGTATTCCTTGGGGATATGCATGGAAGCGGATTTACCTTGGGTAATATCTGGTTTTCTCAAAGTATTATTTGACCACCAGATTTCTCACCTCGGCGATGGCCGGGTGGCCGGGGGCGTTGAGTTCCAGTACGCGCAGGGCGTCGCTGGACAGGTCATCCAGCCCCATGATTTTATAGGCCTTGGCCATTACCGCGAGTGCGTCGGGCACGGCCGGGCTGCGGTCGTAATTTTCCACCACGTATTTGGCGCGGTTCGCGGCGGCGACGTAGGCGCTGCGCTTCATGTAGTAATTCGCCACGTTGACTTCATATTGCGCGAGGTTGTTGCGCAGGTAGGTCATGCGCTGCACGGCGTCCGGGGTGTATTTGCTGTTGGGAAAGCGTCGCGCCAATTCCGAGAAATCCTGAAACGACTGGCGCGCCGCGCCGGGATCGCGCTGCGTCGGGTCTTGCGGCAGGTAACGCTCGAACAGCCCCTTGCTCACGTTGAAGTTGGCCAGCCCTTTTAAATAGTACGCATAGTCCACGTAAGGATGGCGCGGATGCAGCTTGATGAACCGGTCGGCGGCGGCGATGGCGGAGGCGGGTTCATCGTCTCTATAATAGGCGTAGATCAGATCAATCTGCGCCTGCTGAGCGTAACGGCCGAACGGGTAACGCGCTTGCAGTTTCTCGTAGTACTTGATGGCCGTTTCATAGTCGCCGCTGCTCATGGAGGCCTTGGCCTCCGAGTACAGCTTGCTGGCCGACCAGTTCTTGGTGGTGTCTATCTGTTCGGGCAGCAGCGAACAGCTTGCCAGAATAAGGAGTAACGGAAGGATGAATGCCGGTTTTACCGCGCGCATGATAAGTGTAACCATCGGGTATAGTAGGGGCAGAGTATACCGCGCCTGCCTGCTTCCATGAAACAGCCTGTATGCAGCCTTTAACCGCGCAGGTTCCGCCGGAGTTGGTGGGTTTGCGTTTAGACCAGGCGCTGGCGCGGCTGTTCCCGGCCTACTCGCGCTCGCGCCTCGCGCAGTGGATACGCAGCGGCCGGGCGGCGGTGGACGGCAAAACATGGCGTCCGCGCGATAAGGTGCGCGGCGGCGAGCTTATTGAATTAAACGCGCTGGCCGAGGCGCAGGGCGAGTGGCGCGCGCAGTCCATCGCGCTCGATATCGTCTACGAAGATGCGGAATTGATCGTCATCAACAAGCCGCCGGGCCTGGTGGCGCATCCCGGCGCGGGCAACCCGGAGGGCACGTTGCTCAATGCGCTGCTATATTACGCGCCGCAGTTGCGCAAAATTCCGCGCGCTGGCATCGTGCACAGGCTGGATAAGGACACCAGCGGTTTGCTGGTGGTGGCGCGCACGCTCGGCGCGCAAAAGTCACTGGTCAAACAATTGCAGGCGCACACGGTGCAGCGCGAGTACGCCGCCCTGATCAACGGCGAGATCATCGCGGGCGGATGTATCGAGGCGCCGCTGGGCAGGCACCGCGTCAGCCGCACGCGCATGGCGGTGACGCAAAGCGGGCAGGGCAAGAGCGCGATCACCCATTACCGCGTGCAGGAACGTTTCCGCGCCCACACCCTCGTCAAGATCATGCTGGAAACCGGGCGCACGCACCAGATACGGGTGCACATGGCGCACATCCGGCACCCCGTGCTGGGCGACCCGGTTTACGGCGGACGCCTGCGTATGCCGCCGTCGTGCAGCATGGAATTGCGCGAGGCGCTGCGCGGTTTCAAGCGCCAGGCGCTGCACGCCGCGCATCTCGCCCTTACGCATCCAGCAACGGGCGAGAGGATGGAGTGGTCAGCGCCGCTACCCGCCGACATGACTCACTTGATAAAGCTGCTGCGCAAGGATGTACGTGAACATGCCTGAGGCGCACGCCTGGATCATCCCGGATTGGCCCGCGCCGCCACAGGTGCGCGCCGCCAGCACTACGCGCCTGGGCGGCGTGAGCGCAACACCCTACGATTCATTCAACCTCGCTGCGCATGTGGGTGATGACCTTATCAGCGTCAGCGCCAACCGGGCACGTCTTATTGAATCCCTGCAACTGCCGGCCACGCCCATGTGGCTTGACCAGGTGCACGGCGCGCGCGCAGTGAATGCCGCAGGGGCCGAGCGCATGGCTGACGCCGTCTACACTGCACAGACCGGCATTGTGTGCGGCGTGCTCACCGCGGACTGTCTCCCGCTTCTTTTGTGTGACATGCAGGCTACCCGCGTCGCCGCCGTGCACGCGGGCTGGCGCGGCATCAAAGCGGGCGTGATCGAGGCCACGCTGGATGTGATGGGCGAGGGAAAAAATCTCCTGGCCTGGCTCGGCCCCGCCATCGGCCCCAACGCCTTTGAAGTGGGCGATGAAGTGCGTGAAATTTTTATGGCGCACGATGCGAAGGCGCAACAGGCATTCCAGTCTTCCGCCAGGGGACGCTGGCTGGCTGATATTTACCAGCTTGCGCGCCAGCGCCTGGCCGCGCGCGGCGTCACCCGGGTGTATGGCGGAAGCGAATGCACCTATAGCGATGCGGAACGTTTCTACTCCTACCGGCGCGACGGCAAAACCGGGCGCATGGCGACGTTGATTTGGTTGGACGAGGCTGGTGACAAGTAGCAAGTTCCAGGTAGCAAGATTTCTTTTTTACTTTCAACTTGCTACTGATTTTTTTGTGTATCATGTTACATTTATGCGCGCGGGGAACTCATGGATCTGCTGACCTGGATTATTCTGTTCAGTTTACTGGGCGGCGTGCTGAGCGTCGGCGCGGCGAGCGCGTTCCTGCTGCTGCCGGAGCAGTTTCTCTCCCGCCTCGTGCCGCCAATGGTCGGCTTTGCCGTGGGCGCGCTGCTCGGCGTGGTGTTTCTTGATCTGCTGCCCGAGGCCATCACCGCGCCGGGCGTGGACGCGCACCAAGTGAGCCTCACCGTGCTCGCCGGTCTGCTGGGGTTTTTCCTGCTGGAAAAAACAGTGCTGTGGCGTCATCATCACCACGGCGACGCGCACGCGTGCGCACATGCGTCGAACCGGGCGGCGGGCACGCTGATATTGATCGGAGACGGCATACACAATTTCGTGGACGGCATATTAATTGCCGCCGCCTTCCTCACTGATTTTCAACTCGGCGTGCTCACCAGCATCGCGGTTGCCGCGCACGAAATTCCGCAGGAGATGAGCGACTTCGTGGTGCTGCTGCACAGCGGCCTCAGCCGCGCCAGGGCCCTGCTTTACAACGTGCTGTCCAGCTTCACTACGGTGGCGGGCGCCTTGCTCGCCTATTTTGCCTTATCCGCCGTGCAGCCGATGGTGCCTTATGTGCTGGCGGTAGCCGCCGCGAGCTTCATCTATATCGCCGTGGCGGACTTGATTCCCGGCCTGCACGAACGTACTCAACTGCGCGCCAGCCTGCAACAGATCACGCTGATTGCCACGGGTGTGCTGGTGATTTATCTCTCCGGGCTGGCGCTCCACTAAGCCCGTAGTCTTATTTCTCAACCGAAATGGTATAGCGCCACACACGTTCGGATTCAGGAGCGGTGGCGATCACGCCCGGCTTGGCGCGGAACTCGCCGTCGAAATCTTCCGGGCTGGCGTGGCCCTGCCAGGGTTCGATGCACACAAAGCCTGCGCCGGGCTTGGTCCAGATGCCGAGATGCGGGAAGTCTGGAAATGTGACCCGAATCTTTGGCGCGCCCGGCGCGCTGTAAGTGAGTGCGCGGCTGTTTAACTGGTCGAAGATCACGACATCATCCACGAACAGTTCATCCGCAAGATTCAATACGCGGTTTTTCACCGGCGTGGGAAAATTCTGCGCCTTGATCAAGCCGCCCGCGACGCGGCGGATGGGCGCGGGCTCGTCGCGCTCAAAGGTCATGCTGTGCGCGCCGCGTTCAACACCGGGCTTGAGCGGCCAGTTAAACGCGGGGTGGGTGCCGACACTGGCGAGCAATTCTGTGATTGCCGGATTGCGCAATGCGTAAGTAATGATGAGCGTGCTGCCTTCCAGCGCATGGGTGATGTTGAGTTCAAAAGTGAAGGGATAACGTTCACGCGTTTGGGTGGAGTCCTTGATCTGCATGGTGCACGCCTGATCGGAATGTTGCGTGCAGGTAAACTCTAGGTCGCGTGCGAAACCGTGCGGCGTCATGTTATAGGTTTTTCCGTTGTGGCGCAGCGTGTCGTTTTTCAAGCGGCCCACGATGGGAAACAGGTGCGGCGCATGGCGCGCCCACACCTTGGGGTCGGCCTGCCACAAGAGTTCCAGGCCATCGGCCATTTTGAGCGACTGCAACTCCGCCCCTTTGGTGGAAATCTTCACCGACAAATCAGCTGAGCGCAGGGTGTAATCAGTCACGACTCTCTCCTTGGTCCTTCATTAAAATGGGTCTTACCTTGCCAACCCATATCCGTGCTGTCAAGCGCCCTCCTACAACATCGGCTGCAACGCGTGCCACACGTTTTCCAGCATGATGGGCTGTCCCTCGGCGCGTGGATGCACACCGTCCGGCTGCATCAGGTCTTTGTTGCCCGCTACGCCTTCCAGCAGAAACGGCGCCAGCGGCACGCGATAGCGCCGCGCGAGATCGGGATACATCTGCTGGAACTTTTCCGTGTATTGCGGGCCGTAATTTGGCGGCAGGCGCATGCCGATCAACAACACGCGTATGTTGCGTTGCCGGCATTGCTCGATGATCGCAGCCAGATTCTTCTGCGACTCACTCAAGGACAGGCCGCGCAAGCCGTCGTTGCCGCCCAGTTCCACGATCACGATGTCCGGCCGGTGCGCATCGAGTGCGCGTGGCAGGCGCGCCAATGCGCCGCTGGTGGTGTCGCCGCTGATGCTGGCGTTGACCACGCGGTAGCGATAACCTTGCTGTTGCAGGCGCCGCTCCAGCAAGCTCACCCAGCCCGCGCTTTGCTCGATGCCGTAAGCCGCGCTCAAACTATCGCCCAGCACCAGGATGGATTTGTCCGCCGCCGCATGCGCGGCGGTCGCTCCCGGCATCCTGCCTCCCGCGACACTAGCACTTCCCTGTGCGGCGCAGGATAGAATAAGCCCGCAGGCTAACAGGAAGGATTTCAATGTCATTACAGCCCATTGTGCAGGTGCAGGGCCTCGGCAAGCAAGTATCAGGCCCCGAGGGCGAACTGACGTTGTTGCGGGACATTAATTTCAGCGTGACGCCGGGCGAAGCGTGCGCCATCCTCGGCGCGTCCGGCTCCGGCAAGACCACCCTGCTCGGTTTGCTCGCCGGGCTGGACGTGCCCAGCGGCGGGCGCGTGCTGCTCGACGGCCATGACTTGTTCGCGCTGGATGAAGACGGGCGCGCCGCGCTGCGCGGGTGCATGATCGGCTTTGTGTTCCAGACTTTTCAACTATTGCCCAGCCTGACCGCGCTGGAGAACGTCATGTTGCCGCTGGAACTCGCGGGCCAGCCGGCGCAGCAGGCGCGCGCGCAGGCGGGCGACGTGCTGGCGCGCGCCGGACTTGCACCGCGTCTGCGTCATTATCCCAGGCAGTTGTCCGGCGGCGAGCAGCAGCGCGTCGCCATTGCGCGCGCGTTCGCGCCACGGCCAAAACTGCTGCTGGCCGACGAGCCGACCGGAAATCTCGATCAGGCCACCGGCGCGCGCATTATTGATCTTTTGTTTGAACTGAATCGTGAGCGGGGCTCCACCCTGATTATGGTGACGCACGATGAAGCGCTGGCGCAGCGCTGCGGCAGGCGTCTGAAACTGGACGCGGGACGGCTGGTGGCGTGAGCCGCGCGTTGCAATTTTCCCTGCACCTGCTTGCGCGTGACTGGCGCGCGGGAGAATTGCGCGTGCTGGTCATCGCCCTCGTCATCGCCGTGGCCAGCGTCACCGCGGTGGGGTTTGCTACCGACCGCGTGCAGCAGGCCCTGCGCGAGCAGGGCAATGAACTGCTGGGCGCGGACCTGGTGATTCTGTCCGACCAGGCGCCGCCGCAATATACGGCGCGCGCACAGCAATTCAATCTGCAATACGCTGCAACGATGAGCTTTGCCAGCATGGCGCTCACCGGCGACGTGAGTCAACTGGCCGAGGTCAAGGCAGTCAGCGAAAACTACCCACTGCGCGGAAGGCTGCGTATCGCGCCGCAACTGTTTGGCGCCGAGCACAGCGTGCGTACGATTCCCGCGCCCGGTACGGTGTGGGTGGATGCGCGCCTGTTGCAGCAGCTTAAACTCAATACCGGTGACACGCTTATGCTTGGCGCGGCACGCTTTACCGTTGCCGCGCTGCTGACGCATGAGCCTGATCGCGGCGGCGACATGTTCAGTATTGCGCCGCGCCTGCTGATGAATCTCAACGATGTGCCCGCCACCGGACTGGTGCAGACCGGCAGCCGCATCCGCTACCGCCTGCTGATCGCGGGCGAGCCGGGCGGCGTGCGGCAGTTTCGCGCCGGCATGGAAAACAGTTTACAGCCGGGCGAGCGCCTGGAGACGGTGCAAGACGCGCGGCCTGAAGTGCGCTCCGCACTGGAGCGCGCCGAGCGCTTTCTGGGCTTGGCCGCGCTGGTCAGCGTGCTGCTCGCGGGCGCGGCGGTGGCCACCGCCGCGCGGCGCTACAGCGTGCGCCATCTGGACACCTGCGCCATACTGCGTTGTCTTGGCGCGCCGCAGGCGTTTATCAGCCAAAGTTTCTTTTATCAAATGTTATGGCTGGGCGCTCTGGCCGGTCTGCTTGGCTGTGGGGCGGGTTATGCGGCGCACGGTTTGTTCACGGATTTGCTGGGCAGGCTCATCGCCGCTCCGCTGCCGCCGCCTTCGCTGCGCCCGGCGCTGTCCGGGTTCGCCACCGGCCTGGTGACGCTGCTCGGCTTCGCCCTGCCGCCGCTCCTGGCGCTGAAAAACGTGCCGGCCTTGCGTGTGCTGCGGCGTGAACTGGGTGCGCCTGTGCGCGGCATTTCGGCCTATTTAGCGGGTATCGCGCTGCTCGGCGCTTTGATGATCTGGCAGGCGGGTGATTTCAAGCTGGGCGCGTATATCGTTGCGGGCGCGCTGGGTGCACTCACCGTGCTGGCGTGCACGGCCTGGCTGTTGGTGCGGGGTTTGGCGCGGTTGCGCACCCGCGTCGGCGTGGCGTGGCGCTTTGGCCTGTCCAATATCGCGCGCCGCCCGGCGGGCAGCGTTACGCAAATCCTCGCCTTTGGCGTCGGCATCATGGCCTTGCTGCTGCTCACCCTGGTGCGCGCCGATTTGCTGGCAAGCTGGCAGCAGCGTCTGCCGGATGACGCGCCGAACCGTTTCATCATCAACATCCAGCCGGAGCAACTGCCCGCGCTGGGCGATTTTTTTGCGCGGCAGGAGATGCCCGCGCCGGAGTTTTACCCCATGGTGCGCGGACGCCTGGTGAGCATCAATGATAAGTCCGTTTCAGCGGCTGACTATAAAGACGAGCGCGCCGCGCATCTGGTTGAGCGCGAATTCAATCTGTCCTGGATGGAACGTTTGCCGGAAGACAATCAAATTATCGCCGGGGAGTGGTGGCCAGAGGATGCTGACGTCAACCTGCTCTCGGTCGAGGACGGCATCGCCGCCACGCTAGGCATCAAGCCCGGCGACACGCTGAGCTATAACATCGCGGGGGAAACCTTCACCGGGCACGTCACCAGCCTGCGTAAGGTGGACTGGGACAGTTTTCACGTCAACTTTTTCGTCATCGCCACGCCGCACCTGCTTAAGGATTATCCCGCCAGCTACATCACCAGCTTTTATCTGCCGGAACAGCGCCAAACACTGCTCGGCGCGCTGGTCAAATCCTTTCCCAACCTTACCATCATTGACGTCGCCGCCATCATGACCCAGGTGCGCGCCATCATCGAGCGCGTCACGCTGGCGGTGCAATACGTGTTTGGCTTCACCCTGCTGGCCGGATTCGTGGTGCTGTACGCGGCGTTGCAGGCCACGCGCGATGAGCGCCTGCAAGACACCGCCCTGTTGCGCACGCTGGGCGCCAGCCGGCGCCAGCTCGTGGCCGGGTTCGCGGCGGAATTTTTGCTGCTGGGCGCGCTCGCCGGGCTGGTGGCGGCCTTTGCGGCGAGCGTACTGGGCTATCTCCTTGCCGAACGCCTGCTGCATCTCCCTTATATCTTTAACGCCTGGGTCTGGCTCAGCGGGTTGCTCGCCGGCGGCACCGGCGTCACTCTGGCGGGAGTAATGGGCATGCTTCCTGCGACACGCCATCCGCCGCTCGCCGTCCTGCGCGCGGGATGAATGCGTGGACAACCGGCAGGGTTGGGCAGACGGACGGTGTCTGCGGCAACAGTGTATCGTGCTATGTTGTGCGTGGTGAAATCAACCATCAAGGGGGAATCAAGCCATGAAAACGATCGCCGCGCTGTTAGTCATCCTGCTGCTGCCGGCCTGCGCCAATACCAATTTCAGCAACCTGGGTGATCGCTATACTCCGGGTAAACGCGTTTTCTTCATCGAGCCCAAGGATGGCGCCGGGGTGGCGCGGGAGTTTGACGTGCTGATGGGCGTCAAGGGCATGGAGGTGAGGCCTGCGGGCAAGCTGGAAGACGATACCGGCCATTTTCATCTGCTCATAGACACCAAGCCCATCGAGGAGGGTGAGTTGATCCCCACCACCGGCAAACACCTGCATTTTGGCAAGGGTCAAACCCGGGCCACGCTCAAACTCGCGCCGGGCAAGCACACGCTGATACTGCAATTTGCCGACGGCAAGCACATCTCCTACGGCGAGAAGATGCGCAGCACCGTGACGGTGACGGTCAAAGAATAGCTTTTTTAGCCTTTAGCTGCTGATAAAACCCCGTGACCTTGGCCACATAGTTTTTGGTTTCAGGATAAGGCGGGATTTTGTTGCCGTTGCCGATCACGGCGTTCTCGCCCGCGTTGTAGGCGGCGACGGCAAGATGGATGTTGTTGTTGAACATCTTGAGCAGGTCGCGCAGGTAGCGCGTGCCGCCGTGAATGTTGGCGCTGGGATCACGCCTGTCGGTTACCCCGTAGCGCCTGGCGGTGTCGGGCATGAGCTGCATCAGTCCGGTCGCACCCTTGGCCGACACCGCGTCCGGGTTATAGCCCGACTCGGCCAGAATAACCGCATGCAGCAGCGCCGCGTCCACCTGATAAGTCTGCGCCGCGCTTTCAATCATGGGCGTATAGCGCGCGCGATTGGCGCGGGTGCGCGCGCCCAGCGCACCCAATCCCGTATTCACCGCCGCCTTGGCCGGCGTTGACTTGCGCTCGCGCCAGAACAGCTTGTAGCGCGAATCGTTAGGCATGTTGGTGAAGTGTACGACGTTATTCTCATCCACAAACTTGTAGATGTCCGCCTGCGCGCCCGCCGCGCATACCGCGCAGACGCCCACCACCATACTTTTCAGGAACCAACGGCGCATATCGCAGTCTCACCCTGTTCTTGCTATCTGCATGATTTTACACGCATACTGCAAAAATACAATGCACGATGCGCGCCTCAATTTGGTGTTTCCGTTGAACACAAGATATAGTACATGCAGCGCACATCAAGCAATATATACTGCGGCGGCAACACCCTGATTTTTATGAAAGCACGCATCAAGGCCGGCATCGTAGGCGGCACCGGGTACACCGGCGCGGAATTGCTGCGCCTGCTGGCCGCGCACCCGCAGGTGGAGATCAAGATCATCACCTCACGCAATGAGGCCGGCACGGCGGTGGCGGACCTGTTTCCCGGTCTGCGCGGCCACGTCACACTCAAATTTTCCGCGCCGGACGAGAAAGCCCTCGCCGCGTGCGACGTGGTGTTTTTCGCCACGCCCAATGGCACGGCCATGACCCAAGCGCCCGCCCTGATCGAGGCGGGCGTGCGCGTGATAGATCTCGCCGCCGATTTCCGCCTCAAGGATGCGAGGCTCTGGCAGCAGTGGTACGGCGCCCCTCACGCCTGCCCGGAATTGCTCAAGCAGGCGGTGTATGGTCTGCCGGAGCTGAACCGCGCGGCGATCAAAAACGCGCGCCTCATCGCCAATCCAGGCTGTTATCCCACCTCGGTCACGCTGGGCCTGCTGCCCTTGATCGAGCAGGGCCTGGTGGACGAGCAGCACCTCATCGCCGACGCCAAGTCCGGCGTGAGCGGCGCCGGGCGCAAAACCGAAACTCCTTTGCTGCTCGGCGAGGCGGGCGAGAACTTCAAGGCTTACGCTGTGCCCGGCCATCGTCACCTGCCGGAGATTTGCCAAAGCCTGGAACAGGCGGCGGGAAAAAAGGTGGGGCTTACCTTCGTACCGCACCTTGTGCCCATGGTGCGCGGCATTCACGCCACGCTCTACGCCAGGCTTAAAGACCACAGCGTGGACCTGCAGGCGCTGTATGAAAAACGCTACGCGGACGAACCCTTCGTGGACGTGTTGCCCAAAGGCGCGCACCCGGAAACAAAAAGCGTGCGTGGGGCGAACGTGTGCCGCATCGCCGTGCACCGCCCGCAAGGTGGCGACACCGCCGTAATCCTGTCGGTGATAGACAATCTGACCAAGGGCGCGGCGGGCCAGGCGGTGCAGAACATGAATCTCCTGTTCGGCCTGGACGAGCGCACCGGCCTGGACGGTATCGCCTTGATGCCTTGAGAATCTGTTTGCAAAACTACTGCGCGTCCGTGATCCGGGGTCGGGCGGTGCTCGGAATCCTCACCTACAGGCGTGTAGGCTCCGGTTCCTGCGCCCCGGCCTCCCCCGGCTGACGGCCGCTCGCTACGTTTTGCAAACAGATTCTGAGGCCGCGCCCGCGCGTCTCCATTTGACTGGAAGCGGTGGTGAGGAGGATAATTATCCACTCCCCTAAACCGTTTCAACAGAGGGCTGTATTTTCAGGAGGTAACGATGAGCACACCCGCAACCGAATTCGACAACGTCATGCCCGATCCGCTGGTCTTCACCGACAGCGCGGCGGCCAAGGTCAGCGAGCTGATCGCCGAAGAAGGCAATCCGGCGTTGAAGCTGCGCGTGTTCGTCTCCGGGGGCGGCTGCTCCGGATTCCAGTACGGTTTCACCTTCGATGAAAAACAGAGCGAAGACGACACCCCGGTGGTGAAGAACGGCGTCACCCTGCTCATAGACCCGATGAGCTACCAGTATCTCGCGGGCGCCGAAATTGATTACACCGAAGGTCTGGAAGGCGCGCAATTCGTGATCCGCAACCCCAACGCCACCACCACCTGCGGCTGCGGCTCCTCCTTCTCCGTGTGAAGCTGACTCAGCTCCATTCGATCCCAAAAGGAGGCGCATGCCTCCTTTTAACTTTATGGGTTAAGCCATGAGCGCGCACGCACGTGGTTTGGCGGGCGTCCCCGCCACCCAATCCAGCATCTCCTCCATAGACGGCGAAAAAGGCATCCTCGCCTACCGCGGCTACTCTATAGACGTGCTCGCGGCGCACAGCCATTACGAAGAAACCGCGTTGCTGCTGCTGGAGGGCGAGCTGCCCTCGGCCCGGGCACTGAGCGCGTTTGACGCCGCATTGCGCGCGCAGCGCGTACTGAAACCCGAAGTCATCAGCCTGATGCACGCGCTGCCGCAGAACGGTCACCCCATGCACATGCTGCAGTGCGTGGTGGCGAGCCTCGACATGTTTTATCCCGGCGAAATATCGCAGCCCACCTCCGCGCGCGCCTATGCCGACCCGGACTACGTACGCACCATGACCATCAAAATCATCGCGCGCATGCCGCTGCTGGTCGCCTATTGGGAGCGCCTGCGCCGCGGCGGGGCGGTGATTGAGCCGCGCGCCGGTCTTGGCTACGCCGCGAACTTTCTCACCATGCTCACCGGCAAAGAGCCCGAACCCTTCATGGCGCGGCTCATGGACGCCTGCCTGATTCTGCACGCCGAGCACACCATCAACGCCTCCACCTTCGCCGCCATGGTCACCGGCTCCACGCTGGCCAATCCCTACGGCGTCATCTCCGCCGCCATCGGCGCGCTGTCCGGCCCGCTGCACGGCGGCGCCAACCAGCGCGTGCTGGACATGCTGGATGAAATCGGCTCACCCGGAAAGGTCAAGGGCTGGCTGGATAAAAAACTCGCCGCCAGGGAAATCATCTGGGGCATGGGCCACCGCGAATACAAGGTCAAAGACCCGCGCGCCGTGGTGCTGCATGGCCTGATCGAAAAGCTGGTAGAGCACCGCGGCGGAAAAGTCAGCCGCTACTACGACATCGCGCGCACGCTGGAAGAGGCCGCGAAAGAAACCCTCGCCGCCAAGGGCGTGTACCCCAACGTGGACTTCTACTCAGGCATCCTCTACCACGAACTCGGCATCCCCGCCGACCAGTTCACCGCCCTGTTCGCCGTCGCGCGCAGCGCCGGCTGGCTCGCCCACTGGAGCGAACAAATCGCCGACAACCGCATCTTCCGTCCCACTCAGGTCTATACCGGCGAAGCGTTGCGCGAGTATGTGCCTCTTAAAGACAGATAAAAGATACAAGGAAAAAGATACAAGCTTGCGGTTTCACGCGCCAATAATTTCATTCAGCCCCTGAATAATGTGAGTCAACTGTTCAGGGGAAACGCGGCTGATTTTTTTACCAATGCGTTCCGTGGAGAGCGTGCGGATTTGGCTGATCTTGACCCAGGATCGCTTTGGCAAACCCGTTGATTCTAACTCGAGGGTCAGCGGGAAGCCGGCTCGCTGAGCTTGACTGGTGATGGCCAGGGCTATGACTGTACCGGAGCGCTCGTTAAAGACATCGTGACTCAGCATAAGCACAGGCCGGTGTCCGGCCTGCTCATGTCCGCGGGTTGGGCTGAGATCAGCCCAACGCACCTCTCCTCTTAATATTCGGGCCATTCACACAAGCCTTCGGCGGAAGCCTCCTCGGCCAGGCTTTGCTCAAAGCCGGGATTGAGCTTGGCGCACTCCCGCGCCAAACGGCTTCCTTCCAGACGTTCAAGCTTCTCTTCGACCGCCTGCTCAATGGCCTGGCTGCGGTTGGCAAAGACATGCTGATTAACGAGCCGATCCACACGCTTCAATATCGGGCTATCAATGGTAATTGCGACCTTGGCTTTGCTCATGGGATACCTCTTTAGCATTACTATATATCATACCTGGGGATAGGTCAATTTTGCCCTATAAATCCCACCCAACACCACCTCATGCCCGGCCCCGGTGACGCTGGGCAGACTCCCCGGCTTTCCTTCCAGCGTCCGCTTCGCCAGCCAGGCGAAGGCCATGGCCTCGATCCAGTCGGGACTCGCGCCATATTTTTCCGTGGAATCAACAGCGCGGGGTTGCAGCCGTGCGCGCAGGCGCTGCATCAAGTGGATGTTGCGCGCGCCGCCGCCGCAGATCAATACTTCTTCCGCAGTCGGCGCATGGCGCCGGGTCGCATCAGAGATGGAGGCGGCGGTCAGTTCGCACAGCGTCGCCTGCACGTCTTGCGCCGGAACGCTGCCGTGGTTTTTCAGCATGGTGTCGAGCCACGCGAGGTTGAAGTGTTCGCGCCCGGTGCTTTTCGGTGGCGCGAGCGAAAAATAATTATCCTGCAAAAATTCATTAAGTAAATTTTCATTAACCTTACCACTCGCCGCAAAGCGTCCGTCTTCGTCCATGCGCTTTCCAAGATGACGCTCGGCCCAGGCATCAAGCAACACGTTGCCCGGCCCGGTGTCAAAACCGGTGACGAATTGTTTGGCATCCCTGGGAAGAAGTGTGATATTGGCTATGCCGCCGATGTTGATCACGATGCGATTACGTTGCGCTGAGCGGAATACCGCATTGTGAAACGCGGGTGCGAGCGGCGCGCCCTGGCCGCCCGCCGCGATATCCGCGCGGCGGAAATCGGCCACCGTGGTGATGCCGGTGCGCTGCGCAATCAGCGCCGGATTGCCGATTTGCAAACTGAACGGATAAGTCCCGGCGGGCTGGTGACGCACGGTCTGGCCGTGACTGCCGATGGCGATCACCGCATCGGCCTTAACGCCCGCTTTTTTTAACAGCGCCAGCGCACAGTCCGCGAAAATTTCACCCAACTGTGTATCGAGTGCGGCCATGCGCTCAATTTCATTCGGGCCGGGAGCGCACAGCGCGAGCAGTGCGCCGCGCAGTTCGGAGGATAACGGCGCGCGATGCGTGGCGATCAGCGTGGGTGGGCCGGCGCTGAAATCCACCAGCGCCGCGTCCGCCGCGTCCATGCTGGTGCCCGACATAAGGCCGATGAACAGTTGCGTCATGGATTTTTTCCCCAAATCTTGGGGGAAGGGGGCGGGCCGGATTTAAGGAGTTTTTAACGCCACTGCGCCGCTCTTGATCAAGGCCATCTGGTCGCTCAGGCGGCGTGCCTCGGCCAGGAAGGCGGCCTTGTATTTTTCCTGAATCGGATCGGCCTTGGGCATGGTCACGGTGAGCGGGTTCTTGTGCACGCCCGCGACGCGGAATTCATAATGCAGATGTGGGCCGGAGGCGAGGCCCGTTTTGCCCACGTAGCCTATGGTTTGGCCTTGTTGCACCGTGGATCCCTGCTTCAGGCCGGGCGCGAATTTATGCAAATGTCCATACAGCGTGGTGTACTGGCTGCCATGCTGCAAGATGACGGTATTGCCGTAGCCGCCCTTCACCCCCTTGAAGGTCACCTTGCCGGCGCCCGCGGCCTTCACCGGCGTGCCGATGGGCGCGGCGTAGTCCACGCCCTTGTGTGCGCGCATGCGATGCAGGATGGGGTGATAGCGCGCGAGGCTGAAGCGCGAGCTGATGCGGCTGAATTTCACCGGCGTGCGTAAAAACGCCTTGCGCATGGCGAGCCCGTCGGGCGTGTAATAGTTGATGTTGCCCTCCGGATCGCTGTAGCGCACCGCGCGGTAGGTCTTGCCGCGGTTGGTGAACTCCGCGGCGAGAATCACGCCGTCGCGCAGCTTGAGGCCGTTCATGTACTGCTCCTGATACACCGCCCCGAAACTGTCGTCCTCACGCAGGTCCAGCGCGAAGTCTATGTCCCAGCCGAAGATGTCCGCCATCTGCATGGTGAGATTATCCGACAGCCCGGCGGCTTGAGCGTCCTCAAACAAGGAGCTTTTTATCGTGCCTGCGGCGTAGGACACGCGCGTCTCGACCGCGTGACGGGTGAGGCTGGCGGTGAATTTCCCGTCTTCGCGTTTTACGCGCAAGGATTTCTCATCCACCTCATACAGCAATTCCTGCAACTGATTGCCCGCGGTGCGGAGTTTGATCTCCTGCCCCGGTTTGACGCGCGCGAGGCCAGCGGTCGCTTCGCCCAGCGCCATGATCTCGTGCAACTGCTGCGGGCTGAGACCGAAGCGCGGAAACAGCGAAGACAAATGATCACCCGGCTTGATGGTGATGGTTTGCCAGGGGAGTTCCGTAGCGGGGGCGGGGACGGCGGTATTGGTTGAAGGCGCAGCGGGCAATACCAGTGGCACGGTGACGGTGAAGCCGTTGTCGTGCAGCACGGCGGCCAGTGCGGGTTCGGCGCGTGTCGCCTCCGCCTGCTGCGACGCCAGGCTGAGCAGAATGCCAATCCCGGTCAGGCTGCCGGCGAACAAGCCCGCCCAGTGCAAATGCGTCATGCCGCGCAAGAAGGACCGGGCCCGGTCGCACAGCGCCGCAGCCGACTTTGCAAAAAACGTGAAGTGAGCCACATAACCCCCTGTTAATAGCCCCTTTACCATAATCCGCCCATGCTCCGAGGTCAACCCCTTTGGGCGGGTTTTTTCTGCCGCCTGCCGGGAGACTTGATTAACCCGGCGTCGAACTACATCCCTTTAGTTCAATGCCGTCGCCAAGGGCGGTACACGCCCGCCTTTGGCTCGCGCGGCCGATGGCCGCGTCAAGCATCCATATGGGTTTACTCGCGGCCCGTCGGCTCAGTGTGATACGCTAAACGGCTATGAACAAACATAACGAAGCGCTCGCGCTCATCAAGCGCGGCGCGCAGGAAATCCTGTCGGAAGCCGATCTGGCCGAAAAGCTGAAACTGGGCCGCCCGCTGCGCATCAAGGCCGGATTTGATCCCACCGCCCCCGACCTGCACCTCGGCCACACCGTGCTCATCAACAAGCTGCGCCAGTTTCAGGATTTGGGCCATGAGGTGCTGTTTCTGATCGGCGATTTCACCGGCATGATCGGCGATCCCACCGGCCGTAACGTTACGCGCAAACCCCTCACGCGCGACGAGGTGCTGGAGAACGCGCGCACCTATGAAGGCCAGATCTTCAAGATACTCGACCCCGCCAAAACGCTGGTGGTGTTCAACTCAAGCTGGATGGGCGAGATGAAGGCGGCGGACCTCATACAGCTTGCCGCGCAACATACCGTGGCGCGCATGCTGGAGCGCGACGACTTCCACAAGCGTTACACCGGCCAGCAGCCCATCGCCATCCACGAATTTCTTTATCCCCTGGTGCAGGGCTACGACTCGGTCGCGCTCAAGGCCGACGTGGAGCTGGGCGGCACCGATCAGAAGTTCAACCTGCTGGTCGGGCGCGAGCTGCAAAAGCACTACGGCCAGCCGCCGCAGGTCGTTATCACCATGCCGCTGCTGGTCGGCCTTGACGGCGTGAATAAAATGTCCAAGTCGCTCGGCAACGCCATCGGCATCACCGAAGCCCCGGAGGACATGTTCGGCAAGCTCATGTCCATCTCCGATGACTTGATGTGGAACTATTTCGAACTGCTGAGCTTCGAGTCCGCCGCCACCATTGCGCGATGGAGGCGCGACGTGGACGACGGGCTCAACCCGCGCGACGTGAAATACAGGCTGGCGCATGAAATCACCGCCCGTTTCCACGGCGAGTCCGCCGCCACGCGGGCGCAGGAGGGCTTTATCGCGCGTTTTCAGAAGGGCGCGTTGCCGGAAGACCTGCCGGAGATTCGGGTGGAGTCAGGAACGGAACTTTCCATCGCCCAGCTACTCAAAATAAGCGGGCTTGCGGAAAGCAGCTCGCAAGCCCTGCGTTTGATCCAGCAGGGTGGGGTGCGTCTCAACGGCCAACGCGTCGCCGACCGCAACCTGACCCTCGCCCGCGGCAGCAGCCACGTGGTGCAGGTGGGCAAGCGCCGCGTGGCGCGGGTAACCCTTGCCTGAATCCGGCCCGCGCCGCCACCGCGCGGCGAATAAAATTCAGCACCGAGAGTTGACCCGGCAACCGGTTGCCTATATACTTTTCCGTCTCACTTGGCCAAAGGGTGGTTTTGGCCGGCTCTTTAAAAATTCGAATCAAGTAATTTGTGTGGGTGCTTGCGTCGCGCATTGGGTGTCACCAAAGTCGCGCGATGTAAGCAACCTTGAGTCAATCATTGAATCAAGGATCGCTTTTCATCGCAAAAAGATTGGTTGCCTCAAGCAACCGGGAAGTTTGAACTGAAGAGTTTGATCCTGGCTCAGATTGAACGCTGGCGGCATGCCTAACACATGCAAGTCGAACGCGAAAGGGGGGCAACCCCCGAGTAGAGTGGCGGACGGGTGAGTAATACGTAGGAATCTGCCCAGTAGTGGGGGACAACTTAGGGAAACTTAAGCTAATACCGCATACGCACTACGGTGGAAAGCAGGGGATCGCAAGACCTTGCGCTATTGGATGAGCCTACGTCTGATTAGCTTGTTGGTGAGGTAACGGCTCACCAAGGCGACGATCAGTAGCTGGTTTGAGAGAACGACCAGCCACACTGGGACTGAGACACGGCCCAGACTCCTACGGGAGGCAGCAGTGGGGAATATTGGACAATGGGGGCAAC
>QZKM01000027.1 GCA_003599485.1 Gammaproteobacteria bacterium | reverse complement strand
ATACTTGCCGCGATGAAGCAGGACAATATCCTTACCGGCACGGCGCAAGACGTCGCGCAGCTGCTGCGCAAGCAGGGCATCAACCCCACCCAGCAGCGGGTGGAGATCGCCCAGATCATGCTGGCGCGCCCGCAGCACCTCTCGGCGGATCAGCTGCTGGACGTGGTCAACCGCGAGCGCGCCACGGTGTCCAAGGCGACCGTGTACAACACCCTGCGCCTGTTTGTGCAGCACGGGCTGATCCATGAGGTGATCGTGGATCCGAGCAAGGTGTTTTACGACTCCAACACCGGCGCGCATCACCACATTTATAACGCGGACACCGGCATGCTGATGGACGTTGACGCCGACCGGATCAACCTGCCCGCCCTGCCCCCGCTGCCGGAGGGCACCGTGGCCGAGGGCGTGGATGTCATTATCCGCGTGCGTAACAGCCATTAATCTTGATAAGGTCGCCCTTATCCCCATCCCTTCTCCCCAATGGGAGAAGGGGGCGAGCCGAGGCGCTGCGCGCTTGGTATGATTGGCCGGTGTAGCTCAGTTGGTAGAGCAACTGATTCGTAATCAGTAGGTCAGAGGTTCGATTCCCCTCACCGGCACCATTAAGCGTCGTTTTTGCCGTAAAATTTCATGCCGAACTTGATCTTTTCCCGGCCTTGGGCGCGGCGGTGGAGGTTGGTGTCGCGCAGTGAATAGACACAGCCGCAGTATTCCTGTTGATAGAACCGCTCCTGCTTGGAGATTTCCACGGTGCGCGCGCTGCCGCCGTTCTTGCGCCAGTTGAAGGTCCAGTAGGTGAGTGCGGGATAGCGCGCGGCGGCGCGTACGCCGCAGGCGTTGATCTGCTCCATGTCTTTCCAGCGCGAAATGCCAAGCGAGCTGGTGAATACCGTGTAGCCGTGCTCGATCGCGTACAGCGCGCTGCGCTCGAAGCGCATGTCGAAGCACGCGGTGCAGCGCGCGCCGCGCTCGGGTTCATATTCCAGCCCCTTGACGCGCGCGAACCAGTTATCGGCGTCGTAATCCAGGTCCACAAACGGCACGCCGAGCTTTTCCGCGTAGCGTTTGTTTTCCGCCTTGCGCAGCTCGTATTCCTGTTTGGGATGGATGTTGGGGTTGTAGAACAAGATGGTGTAATCAACGCCGGAGCGGGTCATTTCGCTCATGATGTCGGCTGCGCAGGGGGCGCAGCACGAGTGCAACAGCACACGCGAGGCACCGTCGGGCGGGGTGAGTGCGGGGCGTCCGGTATCCATTTCACCCTCCGGTCATGGACATGAAGCGCAGCACCTGCGCCGGCTTTTCGAGGAACTCGTGCCGCTCCGGCTTGCGCGCGATGGCATCCACCAGGGCCTGCTTCAATTCGTCGTCGCCTACCCCCGCGCGCAGCAGGGGGCGCAGCTCCAGCTTGTCTTCCTGGCCCAGACACAGGTACAGCGTGCCGTCCACGGAGAGGCGCACGCGGTTGCAGGTTTCACAGAAGTGCTGGGAGATGGGTGTGATGAAACCGATGCGCAGGTTCGTGCCCGCGACCCGCACATAACGCGCCGGCCCGCCGCCCGGCATCACGCTGGGGATGAGTTCATAGTGTTGCGCGAGACGTTCCCTTACTTTTTGCAGGTCGAGATAATGATCCGCCGCCGCGCGTCCGGTGCTGCCCACGGGCATGGTCTCGATCAGGCGCAGGGTGAAATCATGTTCGATGCAAAATTCCACCATGTCGGCGATTTCATCCTCGTTCACGCCGCGCAGGGCGACCATGTTGATCCTGATCGGATCAAATCCTGCCTGGCGCGCGGCCTCGAGGCCGGTGAGCACTTGATCCAGCCGCCCGCCGGTAAGCTCATGGAAGCGCTCGGCTTGCAAGCTGTCGAGACTGACGTTGATGCGTGTTACGCCCGCCTCCCTCAGCGCCAGGGCCTGCTTCGGCAACTGCGTGGCGTTGGTGCTGAGCGAGAGGTCCTTGATGCCGGGCAGGCGCTTGATGCGCGCGGCGAGCCCGGCGAGGTTTTTGCGCAGCAGCGGCTCCCCGCCGGTAATGCGCACACGCGCCACGCCCAGCGCGCCGAACACGCGCAGCACGCGCTCGATTTCATCAAAGCTCAACCAGTGCTCCGGCTCCTCGAAGGCCTTGAATCCCC
Source organism: Gammaproteobacteria bacterium (assembly GCA_003599485.1). Classification (GTDB taxonomy): domain Bacteria; phylum Pseudomonadota; class Gammaproteobacteria; order SURF-13; family SURF-13; genus SURF-13. Next base: position 90,659 of record QZKM01000027.1, on the reverse strand, counting down.
TGGGCAGGCAATACACGCAGCGCAGGTCGCACTTGTCGGTGACGGACAGGCGCAGATATTCGATGCGGCGGCCAAAACGGTCTATGAGGGCAGTGGTCATGATCTATTTTAATTGTAGCTTAAGCGCAAGATCGTAGAGATCATTTTTTTTGACGCCGGTAATGGCGCTGGCGAGCTTTACCGCCTGTTTCAGCGGCAGTTCGGCGAGCAGCGCGCGCAGTACCTTTTCCGCCTCGGTGGCGAGGGGCGCGGACGGTTCCGCGCCCTCCACCAGTATCACCGACTCGCCTTTTTGCTGCTGCGGGTCGCCGCGTACAAATTCATGAAGCCCGCGCAGGGTGTCGAGGCGCAGGGTTTCAAAGGTTTTGGTCAGTTCGCGCGCCAGCAGCGCGCGCCGCTGTGCGCCGAGCAGCGCGGCCAGGTCCTCCAGTGTTTCCAGCAGGCGATGCGGGGCCTCGAACAAGGCCAGGGTGCGCGTCTCCCCGCGCAGCGCCTCCAGCCGCGCGCGCCGCGCCGCCGCGCGCGGCGGCAGGAAGCCTTCGAACACGAATTGACCGGCGCGCAGGCCGGAGGCGGACAGGGCGGCGCTGAGCGCGCTGGCTCCGGGGATGGGCGTCACGCGAATACCCGCTTCGTGCGCGGCGCGGGTGAGGTGGTAACCGGGGTCGGACAACAGCGGCGTGCCCGCGTCCGAGATGAGGGCGATGGAAGCGCCCTGTTGCAGCCGCGCAATCAGCGTGGGCACGGCCTCGCGTTCATTGTGCTCATGCAGCGCGGTGAGCGGGGTGGCGACGCCGAATTGCTTCAGCAGCGGCAGGCTGTGGCGCGTGTCCTCGGCGGCGATCAAGTCAACGCTTTTCAGTGTCTCGACGGCGCGCGGACTCATGTCGCCCAGATTGCCGATGGGCGTGGCGACGATGTACAGCAGGCCGGGAGAGGCGGGCATGATCGTTGACAGTTTTTGCCGTGGCTTACATACTGCCGCGCATGTTCACAACGCAACGCATAGCGATTTTCTTCGCCGCCGCGTGCGCGTTCGCGCTGACGGGATGTGAGTCCGTACCTTACAGTGTAGCGGCTAAACCGGCGCCGCAACAGGGCCGGGCCGCGGTGGATACGCGGCAGGCCGAGGCGCTGGAACGGCAGGGCGATTTCACGCGCGCCGCGCAGGAATACGCGCGCCTGGCCGAATCTGTTGACGTTTCCGTGCGCGCTGAATACCAGTTGCGCGCCGCCGCGCTGTGGCTGCGCGCCGGGGAGCCGGACCGGGCGCAAACCGCGCTGGCCGCCGTTTCCGTGGCCCGGCTCGATGCCGGGCAATCTGCGCGCAAACGCCTGCTGGATGCGCGCATCGCGCTGGCGCTGCGTGTCCCGCAACAGGCCTTGAATGCATTACAGGCGCCCCTGTCCGCGCACGGCCCGGCCATGCAGGCGGAGGCCGAGCTGCTGCGCGCCGAGGCCCACGACATGGCGGGCAATCACCTGGAGGCCGCGCGAGAGCGCGTGCTGCGCGAATCGCTGCTAAGCGAAAGCATCGCCATTGAAGACAATCAGCGAGCGATTCTGCACAGTCTCGGCCAGCTTTCCGATAACGCGCTGCAGGAATTGCGCACCTCCACCGATGCATTAAGCGGCTGGATGGAGTTGCTGTTCATCGCGCGCAACATTTCCGCCGCCGACGCACCGCGTCAGATCGCCGATTGGCGCATGCGCTATGCGGGACACCCGGCGCGCGAGCCGGTGATCGCCGCGCTGTTTGCCAATCCGCCGCGCCCGTCCGCCTCAGCCCCGGTGCAAATCAGTCCGGCAAATGGCGCGCCGTTTGGCGCGAGTCAGGGTAAATCCTTCGGCTTCGCCCAGGGCAGGCGCATTGCGCTGTTGCTGCCCTTGAGCGGTAACCTGGCGGGCGCGGGCGGGGCGTTGCGCGACGCCTTTCTCAGCGCGGCGCATGCCGACAGCGCGGCTGATCCACAGGTGCGCGTGTACGACGTGGCCGCGGCGCAAACCGATACACTTACGGTTTATCAGCAGGCGGTGCAGGATGGCGCGCAATTCATCGTCGGCCCGCTCGATAAAGAAGACGTCAGGGCGTTGTTCTCCCTCGCGTCTGTACCCGTGCCGACGCTGGCGCTCAATGCGGTGGAGAATACGGGCGGCGCGCCCGCCAACCTGTATCAATTCGGCTTGTTGCCGGAAGACGAGGCGCAGCAGGCCGCCGAGCGCGCCTGGTTCGAAGGAAAGCGCCAGGCGCTGCTGCTTATTCCGCAAGGGGAATGGGGCGAACGCATGCGCCAGACCTTCAGCGCGCGCTTTGAGGAACTGGGCGGCGTAGTGGCGGACAGTCAAAGCTATGCGCCGGGGGATACCGACTTCAGGGAGCCGGTGCAGCGCCTGCTGCAATTCAAGGAAACGCCCAAGGAACTGCTGGCCCAGAACAGCAAACTGCCGCCGGAGAAAAAGCTGCCCAAGGCCACGCGGCGCGAGGACGCGGATATGATTTTCCTCGCCGCGCAACCCGCCGCCGCGCGTCAACTGCGCCCGCTGTTGCAGTTTTATTACGCGGATGACTTGCCGGTGTACAGTACCTCGCATCTCTATGGCGCGCGCTCCGATCCGGACCTGGATCAAGACCTGGACGGCGTCATATTCGGCGATATGCCCTGGGTGCTGCTGGAGGCTACCGGCCAGCAAGCCTTGCGCGCCGCATTGCTGGATCAGGCGCCTGCGGCGTTCGCGCAGTACACGCGCTTGTATGCGATGGGCGTGGACGCCTATCATCTGCTGGCCGATCTGGAACGTTTGCGCCAGTCTTCCGATGAGCGTTTCGCGGGCGAGACCGGCATCCTGTCCATGGACGGCGCGGGACGTCTTCACCGCCGCCTGGTGTGGGCGCGCTTTGCGGGCGGCGAGGCGCAATTGCTGGAGGCCGCTGCCGGTGTTGCGCTCCCGGCGCCCTAGCGCCATGCAGCTTACCACCCGGCAGCGCGGCGCAGAGGCCGAACAGCAGGCCGAGATGTATCTGGTGCAACGCGGCCTGCGCACCGTCGCGCGCAATTACCGCACGCTGCGCGGCGAGCTGGACCTGGTGATGCAGGATGGCGAGACCCTGGTGTTTGTCGAGGTGCGCTACCGCAAAAACACAGGCTTCGGCGGCGCGGCGGAGAGCGTGCATCGCGCCAAACAGCAGCGCGTGATCGCGGCGGCGCAGCATTATCTGCAACGGCGCCGGCTTATGCAGAGCGCGTGCCGCTTCGACGTAATGCTGCTGGGACGTGATAAAATTGACTGGATCAAGGACGCCTTCCAGGCCTGAGGAAACGGAGATGCTCGAGCGCATTACGCAACATTTCAACGACAGCATCGCCGCCAAACAGCGCGCGCTGGAGGTGCTCGGCGCGCCCATCGCGCGCGCGGCGGGCGTGTGCATCGAGGCGCTGCTCGGCGACGGCAAGATACTGTCCTGCGGCAACGGCGGCTCGGCCGGTGACGCGCAGCATTTCTCCTCGGAAATGCTGAACCGCTTCGAGCGCGAGCGCCCAGGCTTGCCCGCCATCGCCCTCACCACCGACAGTTCTACGCTCACCTCCATCGCCAACGATTACCACTACAGCGAAGTGTTCGCGCGCCAGGTGCGCGCGCTCGGCAACCGCGGCGACGTGCTGCTCGCCATCAGCACCAGCGGCAACTCGGAAAACGTGGTGCGCGCGGTGGTGGCGGCGCAGGAGCGCGGCCTGCGCGTGGTGGCGCTCACCGGGCGCGACGGCGGCGCGCTGGCCTGTGCGCTCAAGGAACAGGACGTGGAGATACGCGTGCCGTCACAGTCCACGGCGCGCATCCAGGAGGTGCATTTGCTCGCCATTCATTGTCTATGCGATTTAATTGACTATCATCTATTGGGTCAGGAGGCTTGAATCATGAAAGCAAGGAACATTTTATTTGCGTTGTGCCTGACGCCGCTCTGGCTCACCACCGGCTGCGCGCCTCTGGTGGTGGGCGGCGCTGCCGCGACCGGGGCCGCCGTGGTGCATGACCGGCGCAGCGCGGGCACGGTGCTGGACGATCAGACCATCGAGTTCCAGGCGCTGGGCGGTCTGCACGCCGACAAGGAACTGTACAAGCAGGCGCACATCAACGTCACCAGCTACAACAGGGTGGCGCTGCTCACCGGCGAGGCGCCCACGGAGGAATTGAAAAATCGCGCCGCGGAGATCGTGCGCGGCATTGAAAAGGTGCGGCGCGTGCACAACGAGATCACGCTCGCTGCGCCGAGTTCGTTCACTTCGCGCAGCGCCGACACGCTGCTCACCGGCAGGGTCAAGACCGCCATGGTGGGTATCAAGGGCTTCGACCCCACGCGCGTCAAGGTGGTCACGGAAAACGGCGTGGTGTACCTGCTGGGCCTGGTGACGCGCGCCGAGGCGGAAACCGCCACCGAGGCCGCGCGCACCACCTCAGGCGTGCAGCGCGTGGTGCGTATCTTCGAGTACGTGGAAGAGGAGAAAGCGCAACCCGATGAGTCTGTGCTTGACGCGGCGCCCGGGATACAATAAAGCTCACGTCACCAGTTTGAGTTTCGGCTTGCCCGGCTTGGTGTCGGGCTTTTCCGGGCCGGCGGGGGGAGGCGGTGCGGCCTCTTCATTAAACACCATGCCCTGCCCGTTTTCGCGCGCGTAGATCGCAAGCACGGCGTTGAGCGGCACGCTCACCGGCGTGGCGACGCCGCCGAAGCGCGCCTCCATCTCAACCCGGTCATTGCCGATGCGCAAGTGCCGCGCGGCCTGCGCGTTCACATTCAAGATGATCTTGCCGTCCTGCACATGCTGATGCGGCACCTGCACGCCGCTCTCCGCGGCATTCACCAGAATGTGCGGGGTCAGTCCGTTGTCGCTGATCCAGTCATACATGGCGCGCAGCAGATAGGGCCGGCTTGGGGTCATGGGCTTGCTGGAGGGAGGGGTGTCGCTCATATCAGGCGCCCATCAGTCGTTGCCCCCGATGGCGCGCTCGGCGGCGGTCAGGCTGGCCTGGAACGAGTGGCGCGCAAACAACCGGTCGGCGTATTTGCCGATGGCGCGCGCCTGCGCGGGGAGCCGGATGCCGGCGTGCGGCAGGCGCCACAGCAGCGGGGCGAGGGTGCAGTCCACCAGGGAAAACTCCTCACTCATGAAATAGCGTTTTTGTGCGAACAGCGGCGTGCTGGCGAGCAGGCCGTCGCTCAACAGCTTGCGCGGTTTCGCCGCCTGCTTCTCGGTGCCGCGTTCGATCTCTTCAATCAGGCTGTACCAGTCATGCTCGATACGGAACATCAGCAAACGCGCGCGCGCGCGCGCCATTGGATCCACCGGCATCAGGGGCGGGTGCGGATAGCGCTCATCCAGGTATTCCGCGATGATGCGCGACTCGTACAACACCACGTCGCGGTCGGCGAAGGTGGGCACGCTGCGGTAGGGATTCAGTTCGCCAAGTTCGCGCGGCGGATGCTGGGGATCCACCAGCACGATGTCCACCTCGACATTTTTCTCGGCCAGCACCATGCGCGTGCGGTGACTGAAAGGGCACACGTGTCCCGAATACAGCACCATGCCCGACCGCCTGTCCGTGGATATCATGTCGTGCTTCCCGACCTTAGTGGTTGATTTTTATGGGCCCAATTCTTGTTGAGGGCCATTATGCCGCATTTTCACTCAAAGTGACGCGCCCTGTCCAAACAATTGCACCTTTTCTGCCCCCCTTCTATAATCCCGCTCCTTGCCGATGCGGCTTTTTTAACGGTCCGGGCGTTGACAGCATAAAAATCACGTCCTAGACTTGACGTTTTTCGCCATCGAAATTTGGGGAACGGCTGTTTAGATTCAGATTAGGCAGGTCGGGCTTGGGTAGTCGTCAACCGCTTCAATCCTGGCGTTCAAACTTTAATTAGGGTACACACTCGAGGTCCGTCGTCACGGACGCACTCCATGCGGATGCGCCGTTTGGACCTTGAGCAAAGCAAAAATGACACTTTTTGCTTTGCGGGCTAAAAAAGGCCATGGATGGCTTTTTTAGCAAATTGGCTGGAGACGAGGAGAGTGATTCAATGCAACTGATAGGTGCAAGCCGGACGCACGCCGGCCGTTATGGGTGGCCGGTGATGGCGGCTACATGGTGTATGGCGGGCGTACTGAGCGTGGCCTCGGCCGCGGAGCCGGTGAGCGTGCAGTACCCCATCGCGCCGCAAGGGAGCCATAACGGCGTTGACGTGCCGCAGCCGATTGATTTTCCGCACGACATCCACACCCGCGACAACAAGATCAACTGCCTGTACTGCCACACCTACGGCAGACAGAGCAAGGTGGCCGGCATTCCTCCCACCAGCAAGTGCATGGGTTGTCACAGCGTCATCGCCACCGACAAGCCGCGCATCCAGCAACTCACCGAATTCTGGGAAAAGAAGCAGCCCATCCCCTGGCTCAAGGTGCATGACGTGCCGGACTTCGTGCATTTCACGCATGAAAAGCACCTGAAGCGGTTTATCTTTGATAACCCCGAAGTCATGAATGACCTGTCGGTGGATACGGTGGCGCCGGTGTGCGCCCTGTGCCACGGCGATCTGCGCGCCAAGACCGTGGCCAAGAAAGACAAGCCCATGACCATGGGCTGGTGCGTGTCGTGTCATGAGAAGAACGGCGGCCCCGGCGACTGCTGGCAATGCCATAAATGATCGCCGCCGGAGATAACCACCATGATTAATCTGAAGCTGAAACGCAGGGAATTTCTGCAATTGATGGGCTGGGGCACGGCGGGCGCCACGCTCGCGGGCTGCGACCTGCCCACCACCGTCACCCTGGAAGAGGGCAAGGAAGAAGTCGTCGCCTATCTGTCTCCCGAAGAGTACGCCATTCCCGGCGTTGGCGTATGGTATGCCTCCACCTGCATGCAGTGCGCGGCGGGTTGCGGCATCCACGGCAAGGTGCGCGAAGGGCGCGTACTGAAGCTGGAAGGTAATCCCGGCTCGTCCATCAACCGCGGCAAGCTGTGCCAGATGGGCCAGGCCGGGGTGCAGAACCATTACAACCCGGATCGTTACAGCACGCCCAGGCTGCGCCGTGACGGCGCGCTGGTGGACATCAGCTGGGACGAAGCGTGGAAGCTGATTGCGGAAAAAACCGGCGCGGCGGGCGCAGGGCGTGTGGCCTGGTTGACCGGCACGTTAAGCGGCCATCAGGCGGCGCTCATGGCGGCGCATATCGAAGCGGTGCAGGGCAAGCACTACGGCCACGAGGTGATTAACTCCGCGGTGTGGGAGGCGGTAAACAGGGATTTATTCGGCGAGGCCATGCCGCGCCTGCATCTCGCCAAGGCGAAACTGGCGCTGTCGTTCGGCGCGGACTTCCTCGGCGCCTGGCTGTCGCCGGTGCACTTCTCCACCGAATACGCAGAGTTCCGCAAGGCCCCGCGCGGGATACTGGTTCAAGTCGAGCCGGCCATGTCGCTCACCGGCGCCAACGCCGACCTGTGGCTGGCCATCCGCCCCGGCACGGAAGGCGCGCTGGCACTGGGTCTGGCGTACGTACTGGCGCAAAACGGCGTTACCGCGCCGGCGGTGCTGCAAGGCGTGATCAGTGATTACGCGCCGAGCAAGGTGGCCGGGATCACCGGCGTGTCCGAGGCCCGCATCATGCAGCTCGCCGACCTGCTGCAGAAACACGCGCCCAGCCTGGTGTTGCCCGGCCATAGCGCGCAGGGGCAGACGCAAGGCTATGAAACCACCGCCGCCATCATGCTGCTCAACGTGATGCTCGGCAACGCGGGGCAAACCATTACTTCCGGCGGCGAATTTCCCTTTCCGCAGCTTGCCGCCAAGAGCGGCAACACGCGCGACCTCATCGCCTTCGCCGAGGCGGCGCATAACAGGGCGCACGACGTGGTGTTTTTCTACGGCGCGAATCCAGTCTTTACCGCGCCCGCCGCGCTCAATCTGGCCGACCGTCTCAAGAACATTCCGTTTAAAGTCGCCTTCACCCAGTTCCCGGACGAGACCGCGGCAGCGTGCGACCTCATCATGCCCGTCGCCTCGTATCTGGAAGACTGGGGCACGCACGCGCCCGCCTATCAGCCCGATGGCGTGATTGGATTGCAGCAGCCGTTGATGGAGACGCTGTATCCCGGCACGCCGGGCCTGGGCGATGCGCTGCTCGCGCTGCTCAAAACGCACAATGCCGCCAAATACGGCGCGTGGAACAATTATTACGGTTATCTGAAACAGGCCGTGACCAGCCTGCCGGCGCAGTACAGAACCGCCGGGCAGACGGACGAGGCGTTCTGGCAGTCGGTGCTGCAAAAGGGCCAACTCAAGGTGGAAGTAAAGGGCGGCGCGTTGCAGGTCAAACCCCTAAGTGGAATCAGCCTTTCTGCGCCTGCCGCGGGCGGCGAGTATCCGCTTACGCTCATACCTTCGCCGCGTCTGTCGTTCTGGGACGGGCGTCACGCCAATCTGCCCTGGATACAGGAGGCGCCGGACCAGATCACCAAGGTGGTGTGGGACTCGTGGGCCGAGATTCATCCCTCGACCGCCGCGCAGCTCGGGGTGGAGGAGGGCGACGTGCTGGAGATCGCCTCCGAACAGGGCGCGATCAAGGTCAAGGCCTTTATCCATAAAGGCGTGCATCCAGACGCCATCGCCGTACCCATGGGGCAGGGCCATGACGACTACGGCCGTTACGCCAAAAACCGCGGCGCCAATCCGCTCAGGATTTTGAACCCCGTGACCGACGCCAGAACCGGCGAGCTGGCGCTGTACGGCACGCGCGTCAAGGCCGCGCCCACCGGCGAGCGCCAGATGCTGGTCAAGGCCGGGCGCGACAACATCTCGCAACGCGGACGCAAACTGGCGGGCACCATTTCCGCCGAACAGTTCCGCCGCACCGAAGGGTGAGTTGTGAAGCAACGAACGCCCAGCCAGGGATGGCTGGGCCGGTGCTGAGAGGTTTTACTGAAGTTCCGCCAGGGATGGCATTATTTGATGATAGATCAAGCCAGCGCAGGTTAACAGGAGTCTGAACCGTATGTCGTTAAAAAATCTAGTCACCGACTGGCCGCGCTACCGCCAGGGCATCGAGGAGGGTGGCTTCCAGCACTACGAACACCGCTGGGGCATGGCCATAGACCTGAACGCGTGCATCGGCTGCAACGCCTGCTCCACCGCGTGTTATGCGGAAAACAATCTCGCCGTGGTGGGCAAGGAGCGCTTCGCCAAGGGCCACTTCATGCACTGGATGCGCATCGAGCGTTACTGGGACGAGAATTACGCCGAACAGCAGCACCCGGAGCAGGGCGCGCATTTCATGCCCATGCTGTGCCAGCAGTGCGGCGCGGCGCCGTGCGAACCGGTGTGCCCGGTGGTGGCCACCTACCACACGCCGGACGGCCTCAACGCGCAGGTGTACAACCGCTGCATCGGCTCGCGCTATTGCAACAACAACTGTCCCTATCGCGTGCGCTATTTTAATTTCTGGTCATATTACGAGTCGTCCTGGCCGGAACCGCTCAACCTGCAACTGAATCCCGATCTCACGGTGCGCGACAAGGGCGTGATGGAAAAGTGCACCTTCTGCGTGCAGCGCATCCGCGTGGCCAAGGACAAGGCCAGGATGGAAAACCGCAAGGTCAAGGACGGCGAATTCACCACCGCCTGCGCCCAGGCCTGCCCGACCAGCGCCATCACCTTCGGCGACCTCATGGATCAGGACAGCGCCGTGACCAGGTTGTGGGCCAAACACGAGGTCAGCCGGTATGACGACAAAGGCCGTCCGGTGCAGGAGCAAAACAAGGCGCATCCGGAACTGCGTGGTTACCGCGTGCTGGAAGAGCTCAATGTTGATCCATCGGTGATGTATCTCGAGCGCGTGCGCGAAGAACTGGCTTGAGAGGGCGCGCCATGAATCCACTACACCACGATAAAGACATCCGCGACGACATCGCCTGGGCGCAGATCAACAAGGATATCCTGAAGAGCCTGGAGAATCCGCGCCGCGGTTACTGGTACACCGTGATCGGCTGCCTGGTTCTGCTCGCCATCGGAATCACCGCCGCAGTGCTGCAATACCGGTATGGTCTGGGCATGGCGAAGAACCACCCGCACATGTGGAATCTGTACATCGCCACCTTCATCTTCTGGATCGGCATGAGCCACTCCGGCACCTTGCTGTCGGCGATTCTGCACATTGTGCACGCCGACTGGCGCAAGCCGATCTACCGCTTCGCCGAGGCCATGACCACCTTCTCGCTCATGACCGCCCTGCTGTTCCCGGTGATACACCTGGGCAGATTGTGGAATTTTTACTGGGTCATCCCCTACATCCCGTCGCGCGGCACCTGGCCCAACTTCCGCTCGCCGCTGTCGTGGGACGGCTTCGCCATCATGACCTACCTCACCTCCAGCGCGCTGTTCCTCTACGTCGGCATGCTGCCCGACCTGGCGATAGCGCGCGACAACACCAGCGGCTGGCGCAAGCGGCTGTATACCATCCTGTCGCTCGGCTGGCGCGGCGACGACCGTCAATGGCGCGTGTTCCGCAAGGCCTACATGCTGATGGCGATCTTCCTGATTCCGCTCGCGGTGTCGGTGCACTCCATCGTGTCGTCCGACTTTGCCATGTCCATCATGCCCGGCTGGCACGTGACCACGTTCCCGCCGTACTTCGTGGCGGGGGCGCTCTATTCCGGCTGCGCCGCCATCATCACGCTGTTCATCCTGCTGCGCTACTACTTCCGCTGGGAGGAGTACATGACGCTGGCGATCCTGGAGAAGATCTGCAAGCTCACCTTCGCCATCGCCATGGTGTGGACCTACCTCAACCTGGTCGAGTTCGCCTCGGTGTGGTACGGGCACGACGTGTACGCCAAGGAAGTGCTGTGGGGCAAGATGACCGGCGCCTACGCGCCCGCGTTCTGGAGCATGATGTTCTTCGGCTCGGTGCTGCCGTTTACGCTCGCGTTCCAGAAGCTGCGCCGCCACATCCCGGCCATGATGGTGGTCTCGATCCTGCTCAACGTCGGCATGTGGCTGGAGCGCTGGATGATCGTGTCGCCCACGCTGTCCCAGTCGTTCTATCCCTGGGCCTGGGACGTGATGTGGCCCACGATCACCTCCTGGGCTATCGTGCTCGGCAGCTTCGGCTGGTTCGGCCTCTTGTTCCTGGTGTTCGTGAAGATCTTCCCGTCGGTTTCGATGTATGAGGTGAAGGAAATGGTGTATCACCGTAAACTCGCGCGCGAGAAAGGTGTGGCGCACGGCGCTGTACATGGTCACGCGGGTGGCGCGCAGCCGGCGCACAGCCCGAGCATGAAGAAGGAGGGCAATCCATGAAGAAGACCCATCGCATCCTGGGCCTGTTCAGCAACTTCGACGAGGCGACCAACGCGATTTACGACATCCGCGCCGATAAGGTGCGCGGCGTATCGGTGGATGACGTGACCCTGATCTCGCCCATCGAACACCCGGAGGTGGAGGAGGCGCTGGGCGACCGACCGGTGTACGTGCAGTTTTTCACTATGTTTGGCGGCCTGTTCGGGCTGATCGGAAGCTGGTTGTGGATTTCCTCCGCGCAGGCCACGTTTCTGGTGCAGCCGCAGGGCGGCAAGGCGGTGGTGACGCTGGTGTCCAACTTCGTATTAAATTACGAAATGATGATTCTGGGCAGCGTGTTGTTTACCCTGATCGGATTTCTGGCCGGCTCGCGCCTGCCTTCCAAACCTGGCTCGTTGTACAGCGAGAAGGTGAGCCTGGATCAGATCGGCATCATACTGGAACTGGAGCAAAATCAGGTGGAGCCGGCCAAGAGCCTGTTCCGCGCCCACAAGGCATTGGAAATCAGGGAAGAGGTAAATACATGAACGCGCGCCGTATCGTATCCGCCGCCTTGCTCGCCGGCGCGCTTACCCCGGCGCTGGTATGGGCCTGGCCGTGGTCGCAGGACATGATGAACCAGCCCAGCGTGAAGCCGCAGGAGGGCGCGCCCAGGCCGTTTCCCGCGCATTCCGTGCCGGTGCAGGGCATTCCCACGCCTTACAACAACCGCGAGGAGACCAAAGACCTCGCCAATCCGGTACCGGTCAGCGACGCATCGCTGCACCAGGGCCGCACCCTGTTCCGTATATACTGCGCCGCCTGCCACGGCCTGACCGGCCAGGCCGACACGCCGGTGACGGAAAAGATCGGCGCCATCCCGCTCAACGATGACTACGTGCAGAAGCAGCTCACCGAAGGCTGGGTGTTCGGCACCATCACCTTCGGCAGCGCCATCATGCCGGCCTACGGCGCGCCGCAGAAGCGCGAAGGGCAGACCGGCTCCAACGACCTGAGCGTGGAGGAGCGCTGGCACGTGGTGAATTACGTCAAGCACGGCCTGGCCAAAGAGGCGGCGGAATCGGCCGCGCAGGCCCAGGCACAGTAGGCCACAGGAGAGATCATGGAAAATTTCGGCAGTTGGTCCGTTCTCACCACCAATTTTCTGGTGGTGCTGTATCTCGCGGTGTGCGGCGTGCTGCTGTGCTCGCTGCTGCACATGGCGAACGCGCAGTGGCGCTTTTACGTGCGCAAGCTGGCGGTGTCGCTCGCGGTGCTGTTCCCCATCGCCTTCGTGCTGTTGTTGATACTGCTGTTTAACGGCGAGCACACCTTCCAGTGGCTGAAGCACGCGCAGGAGGGCGAGCATCACCTGCCCGGCTGGCACAACTATACCTTCCTGGCGGCGCGGCAGATTATCGCCTTCCTGATCGTGGCCGGTCTGTTCGGGCTGTTCATCAAGTACCAGTACCAAAGCGAGATAGATCCGTCTTATGCGGCGCAGCGCCGCCTGCGCAATATCGCGCTGCTCATTCCCTTCGCCTATGTGCCGTACGCGACCCTGGTGGCGTGGGATTTCGAGATGACCATGATGCCGCTGTGGCATAGCGCGAGCTACGGCGCCTATCACTTCGTAAGCAACTTCCACCTGTTCCTGGGTTTCTTCACGGTGTTTTTGTTCCTGCTGCACCGCTCCGGCAAGCTCGCCAAGCCGATCCCGGAGCATGTGTTCAACTACATGGCGCAGATGATGTTCGCCTTCACCATCCTGTGGACTTATCTGTTCTTCACCCAGTTCCTGATCTTCTGGTACGGGCGCCTGCCGGACGACACGTTGCGCTTCTTCAACATGATGTACGGTGGCATGCCTTACGCCGGCATGGAGCAGGGCGGCGGCTACGCCGTGTTGTGGTGGACCTTCTTCCCGCTCAAGTTCATGATTCCGTTCGCCACCTTTCTATTCACCGCCAACCGTCACAGCATCCCGGTGATCACCACGGTCGGCGCCGGGATCGTCATCGGCAGCTGGATCGAGCGCTACACCTGGATTTCCGGTTCGGTAAGTCCGGAGTTCTACCATTTGCCGATGACCGCCGTGTTCGACGTAGTGGTGACGCTGGTCATCGCCACGATTGCCTTCTTCGCCGTGCGTTGGTCACTTAAGCGCTACGGCCTGGTGCGGGCCTGACAGGTTGCTGAAAACAGCCAGCCGCCTGTTGCGGCGGCGGCTGATGGCCCCCGGTTTCCCGCTGTTGAGCGTGCTACCATAGACGCACGGATACGGTGCATATAAGCCTCATGCAGCCCAAAAAACTCCTTGCATTTCTCGCCAAGGCCGTCATTGCCGGCCTGGCGGCGGCGTTCATCGTTCTCTATCTGTGGCCTGATCTGCTGAACAAGCCGCGTGCGCCGCAAACCCCGATTGCGTCCACACCGCCGCCGGTGGCCGGACCGGCGTCCTATGCCGCAGCGGTGGAGCAAGCCGCGCCCGCGGTGGTGAATATCAACACCAGCAAGCTGGTGGTCCAGCGTAACCCCTTCTTTGATGATCCGTTCATGCAGCGCTTCTTCAGGGATAATCCGCTGCTTGCCCCGCGCCGCCAGATGGAGACCAGCCTCGGATCGGGCGTGATCGTGAGCAGCGACGGCTATGTGCTGACCAACCACCACGTGATCGCCGGGGCGGACGAGATACAGGTGACGCTGAGCGACGGGCGCAGCGCGCAAGCCAGCGTGGTGGGCGGCGACCCGGAGAGCGACCTCGCGGTGCTGAAGCTCGACCTCAACAACCTGCCGGTGATCGCGTTTGGCGATTCCGAGCGATTGCGCGTGGGTGACGTGGTGCTGGCCATCGGCGACCCGTTCGGCGTGGGGCAGACCGTGACGCTCGGCATCGTAAGCGCCACCGGACGCACTCATCTTGGAATCAACACCTTTGAAAATTTCATCCAGACCGATGCCGCGATCAATCCCGGCAACTCCGGCGGCCCGCTCATCAACGCGCAGGGGCAGATGGTCGGGGTCAACAGCGCAATCTATTCGCGCAGCGGCGGCTCGCTCGGCATCGGCTTTGCGATTCCGGTGAGCATCGCCAGCGGGGTGATGCGCCAGATCATCGAACACGGCCACACCATACGCGGCTGGCTGGGTGTGGAGGCGCAGGCCATCACGCCGGAACTGGCTGAGTCATTCGGACTGGCCGATGCGCGCGGCGTCATCGTGGCGGGTGTTGTGCCTGACGGCCCGGCGGACAAGGCCGGGCTCCAGCCGGGCGACGTGATTAAAGCCGTCAACGGCCGGGAGGTGAGCGAGCCACGCGTGTTCATGAACATGATGGCGGGATTTGCCCCCGGCACGCGCGTGGAACTGCTGGCCCAGCGCAACGGCGCGCCGCTCAACCTTTCCGCCAAGATAGGCGAACGGCCGACTCCTGCTGCCGCGCAGTGAGCGGCTGACGCCTATTTGACATCGCCCGGGCGATCCGGGCTGACCGGTTCAGTTCCCTGCGGAGTAGTAAAGTTACGCGGCAGCAGTGGCGCGCCGCCCTCCGGATTGGAAAAATCCTCCGTCACTTCCTCTTCCGCCTGTTGGGGCTGCACATACAGGCGCGCCAGCAGCAGGCCCAGTTCGAACAACAGGCACAGCGGTATCGCGAGCAGGAACTGCGAAGTCACGTCCGGCGGGGTGAGCAGCATGGCGATGATGAACGCGAGCACGATGATGTAACGGCGCTTCTCGGCCAGAGCCTGCGGCGTGACGATACCTGTCCACACCAGCAGCACCACCAGCACCGGCGTTTCAAACGCCAGCCCGAAGGCGAAGAACAGGTTCAGTACAAAATCCAGATATTTGGTGATATCGGTCATCACCGCCACGCCCTCCGGCGCGGTCAGGGTGAAGAACTTGAATATCAGCGGGAATACCAGGAAATAGGCGAACGCCGCGCCGGCGAAGAACAGCAGCGTGCTGGATACCACCAGCGGCAGCACCAGACGCCGTTCGTGTTTGTACAAACCGGGTGCGACAAAGGCCCACAGGTGATACAGAATGACCGGGATGGCGATAAACACCGAAAGCCACAGCGTCAGTTTCACCGGCGCGATAAAGGGAGAGGCCACTTCGGTGGCGATCATGCTGGATCCCGCCGGTAAATGCGCCAGCAGCGGCTGAGCCAGCAGCGTATACAGATCGTTGCGGAACCAGAACAGCGCAAGAAACACCACCAGCACCGAGAGAATCACCTTTACCAGCCGGTCGCGCAGTTCCAGCAGATGAGCGACCAAAGGGAGTTCCTGTGCGGCGGGTGTTTCCTGTTCAGGGGTGTGGTGTGGCTCCGCCATGGGGTGGGCTGTCGCCGGGAGGGGCTATCTGAGTGGGGGTGGCGGGCTGGGTCGTCGCTCCCGGCGTCCTGACTCCCGCGACACTGGTATATCCCTGTACGTCGTCGGGTGAGGCGAGACTCTCGATCTGATGTCCGGCGTCATCCAGTGTGCCGCGGGTTTCCTCCACGATCTTGCGCAGTTCCTGCATCTCCTCCTGCTGCTGGGTAAGCAGGTTACGCAGTTCATCGGTTTTGAATTCGCGGTCCATGTCGGCGCGGAAGCGCTCCACCATACGCCGCGCCTTGCCCAGCCACTTGCCCGCCGTGCGCGCTACCTCCGGCAGCCGCTTGGGGCCGATGACGAGCAGCGCGACGATGCCGACGACCGCGAGTTCGGAAAAATTGATGTCAAACATGGGCCGCGCCCGCGCAGACGGCTAGACCTTTTCTTTTTCCTTGACCGTGGCCTCGCCTTCGATGACCTGGCCCGGCTGCTGGGCAATCTTTTCCTTATCCTCGGCCTTGCCCTCTTCGCCGCCTTCCTTCATGGAACTGCGGAAGTTTTTGATGGCCCCGCCGAGGTCAGCGCCGATGTTACGCAGTTTTTTCGCGCCGAACAACACCAGCACGATGGCAAGGATAATCAGTAATTGTGGAACGCTAATCATGTCTTCTCTCCAGATTGAAACAGTTTTAAATTAAAAACCCGGCAGCGGTCCGCCGCCCAGCAAGTGAATGTGAAGATGGGGCACTTCCTGCCCGCCGCCCGGCCCGGTGTTGATGACGGTGCGAAAGCCGTTGTCAAGGCCCTGTGCCCGCGCCACCTGCGACAGGAGACGCATCATGTGTGCAGTCAGACCATCATGTTGCCCGGTCAGTTCAGCGAGACTCTCCACATGCACGCGTGGCACCACCAGCAAATGCACCCGCGCCTTGGGGTGGATGTCCTTGAATACCACCACCTGTTCGTCCTGATGCACGAACTGGCCCGGAATTTTGCCGGCGATGATGTTGCAAAACACGCAGTCCGTCATGATCCGCGCGCCCGCTGCGCCTTTTCCTCGTGACCGGAGACGCCGAAACGGCGCTCCAGTTCCTGTAACACGTCATCCGGTTTCAGGCCGCTGGCGGCCAACAGCACCAGGGTATGGAACCATAAATCGGCGGCTTCGTGCACGATGGCGCCCGGTTCCCGGTTCTTGGCGGCGACCAAAAGCTCCGCCGCCTCCTCGCCGATCTTTTTCAGGATCACATCCGCGCCCCTGGCATACAGGCTGGCCACATACGAACTCTCCGGCGCGGCGGTTTTACGCTGCTCCAGGAGTTGACCGAGGCGCGTCAGCACATCGTCCATGGGAAGCAACCCGATAGTTTAAGACCGTTAGGCGAAATTATTCATTATATATCAGGCCGGGGTCTTTGAGTACCGGCTCTACCGCGCGCCATTCCCCGTCTTCGAGCCTGTGGAAAAAACAGCGCTCACGCCCGGTATGGCAGGCAATACCACCCTGCTGCTCGACCAGCAGCAGGATCGCGTCGCCGTCGCAGTCCAGACGGATTTCGCGCACGGTCTGGACATGGCCGGACTCTTCGCCCTTCTGCCACAGCTTGCCGCGCGAACGCGACCAATAGGTGGCGCGTCCGGTCTTGTGCGTTTGCTCCAGTGCCGCGCGGTTCATCCAGGCCAGCGTCAACACCTTGCCGCTGCGCGCCTCCTGCGCGACGGCGGGCACGAGACCCTGTTCGTCCCATTTTACCCGGCTTAGCCAGTCTTGCTTCACGTGAGCCTCATTTCGATGCCGCGCTGCGCCATGTAGGTTTTGGCCTGCTGGATAGTATACTCGCCGAAGTGAAAGATGCTGGCGGCGAGTACCGCGTCGGCCTTGCCTTCCTGGATGCCAGCGACCAGGTGATCAAGTGTGCCCACGCCGCCGGAGGCGATCACCGGCGCCGGTACGGCCTCGCTCACCGCGCGCGTGAGGGCAATGTCGAAACCGCTCTTGGTGCCATCGCGGTCCATGCTGGTGAGCAGGATTTCACCCGCGCCGAAGTCCGCCATTTTTTTACACCAGGCGATCACGTCCAGTCCCGTCGCCTTGCGTCCGCCGTGGGTGTAGACCGCCCAGCGCAGTTCACCTGGGACCTGACGTGCGTCCACCGCGACCACGATGCATTGTGAGCCGTATTTGCCGCTGGCTTCGCGCACGAACTCCGGGTTCTGCACCGCGGCGGTGTTGATGGACACCTTGTCCGCGCCCGCGTTGAGCAGCTTGCGCACGTCGGAGAGGGTGCGCACGCCGCCGCCCACGGTGAGCGGGATGAACACCTCCGCCGCGACCTGCTCGACCACGTGCACCAGGGTGTCGCGCTCGCCGGAACTGGCGGTGATGTCGAGAAAGGTGAGTTCGTCGGCGCCGGCTTCGTCGTAACGGCGCGCGATCTCCACCGGATCGCCCGCGTCACGCAACTCAACAAAGCGCACGCCCTTGACCACGCGCCCATTGTCCACGTCCAGGCAGGGGATGATGCGTTTGGCTAATCCCATAAAAAATCAGTAGCGAGTGGCGAGTGGCGAGTAAAAACGCAGAACAATAGAGTCATCTCACTTGCTGCTTTTTTTAGACAACTTATCGGCCAGCTTCTGGCCTGCGGCGAAATCCAGCGTGCCTTCGTAAATCGCGCGTCCGACCACCGCGCCCATGACGCCGTCCTGTGTCACCTTGCACAGCGCGCGGATGTCGTCGAGGTTGGTGATGCCGCCGGAGGCGATCACCGGAATGGTGATGGCGCGCGCAAGCTGAACCGTGGCCTCGATGTTGACGCCCTTCATCATGCCGTCGCGCCCGATGTCGGTGTAGATGATCGCTTCGACGCCGTCCTTTTCGAAGCGCCGCGCGATGTCTATCACGTCGTGGTTGGAGAGCTTGGACCAGCCCTCAATCGCCACCTTGCCGTCCCTGGCGTCCAGGCCGACGATGATGTGGCCGGGAAACTCCAGGCACATGTCGGCGACGAAGTGCGGAGTGTTGACCGCCTTGGTGCCGATGATGACGTAGTGCACGCCCGCGTCCAGGTAGCTCTGGATGGTGTCTTCATCGCGGATGCCGCCGCCCGCCTGGATGGGCATATCGGGATGGGCTTTTGCAATACGGTGGATGATCTCGGCGTTCACCGGCCTCCCCGCAATCGCGCCGTTCAAATCCACGATGTGCAGGCGCCGCGCGCCGGCCTTCACCCACCGCTCCGCGACCTCAAGCGGGTTGTCTGAAAACACGGTATCGTCCTGCATGCGCCCCTGACGCAAGCGTACGCACTTGCCGTCTTTAAGGTCAATGGCCGGTATCAGCAGCATGGTGCTCTCGTTCTTCAAGGAGACCAGTTGAGGAAATTGGCCAGCAGCGTGAGCCCGGCGCGCTGGCTCTTTTCCGGGTGAAATTGCACCGCGAAGATGTTGGCGCGCGCAATGGCCGAGGTGAACGCGCCGGGATAGCGCGTCTCCCCGCTGGTGATGGCGGGGTCTTCAGGCGCGACGTAATAACTATGCACAAAATAGAAGCGGCTGTTATCGGGGATGTCTTTCCATAGCGGATGCGCGCGCGTCTGGCGCACCTCGTTCCAGCCCATATGCGGTATCTTGAGCCGCTCCCGCGTTTGCGGGTCGCTCAGGTTTCCGGCAAAGCGGCGCACCTGGCCGGGAATGATACCGAGCCCCGCGCGCCCGTCATTTTCCTCGCTGAAGTCCATCAGCGCCTGCATGCCCATGCAGATGCCGAGGAACGGCTTGTCGCGCACCGAGGCACGCACGACGTCATCGAGACCGAGGCGTTCCAGTTCATTCATGCAGTCGCGCATCGCGCCCTGTCCGGGAAACACCACGCGCCGCGCGGCCCGGATACGCCGCGCGTCACTGGTGACTTCCACTTGGGTGTCAGCCCCCGCCACGTGCTCCAGCGCCTTGGATACCGAGCGCAGGTTGCCCATGCCGTAGTCAATCACAGCCACGCTGTTATTAGTGTGCATCGAGGGGCAGAGGGAACGGCGGCGTTACAGTTTCCCCTTGGTGGAAGGCAGTTGTCCCTGCATGCGCGGGTCCATTTCCGTCGCCGCGCGCAGCGCGCGCGCGAAGGCCTTGAACATGGTCTCCGCGATGTGGTGCGCGTTCTTGCCGCGCAGGCAATCTATGTGCAGCGTGCACATGGCGTGGTTGACAAAACCCTGGAAAAACTCGCGCAGCAGGTCCACGTCGAAGTCGCTGATGCGCGCGCGCGGGAACGCGATGTGATATTCCAGCCCCGGGCGCCCGGAGAGATCAATCACCACGCGCGACAGGGCTTCGTCCAGCGGCACGTAGGCATGGCCGTAGCGGCGGATGCCGTGTTTGCCGCCGAGCGCCTTGCTGAGCGCCTGGCCCAGTGTGATGCCGATGTCCTCCACCGTGTGATGCGCGTCCACGCTCAGGTCGCCCTTGGCGTCAATGGCAAGATCAATCAGCCCGTGACGCGCGATCTGATCCAGCATGTGATCGAGAAACGGGAGGCCGGTTTCCAGGCGCGACTGGCCGCTGCCGTCCAGATTAAGCGTGACGCTGATCTGCGTTTCCTGGGTGTGGCGCGTGACGACGGCCTGACGCGCGGGTAGGGGCGGGGTGCTCATATTGATATTATAGAATAAACCGGCTGGCTTGGCGCTACAATGCCTTGCGCAGTGCGGCGATAAAGATGCGATTCTCCTCGGCTGTCCCGACCGTGACACGCAGGCAATCGTCGAGCAGGGGATGGGCGCCGTGCAGATTTTTAACCAGCACGCCGGATCGTTTGAGGGCGTCGAATAGCCCATTGGCGCGCCCCTCTGCGGTGCGGAACAAAATAAAATTGGCGCGGCTGGGATACGCCGTGACACCGGGAAGTTTCTCCAGTTCCGCAAACAGCCGCTCGCGCCCGGCGCAGATAAGTCCGGCCTGGCGTTGCATGATCTCGCCGTATTGCAGCGCGAATTCCACGCTGAGTTGGGTGAGCACGTTGATGTTATAAGGCAGGCGCGTCTTGTTGATTTGCTCCAGCCAGCGGACATCGCCCGCGAGCAGCCCCAGACGCAGGCCGGCCAGGCCCAGTTTTGACAGCGTGCGCATCACCAGCAGGTTGGGATGGCGCAGCACGTCCTGCATGAAGCTCGCGCCGGCGAAGGCGTGATAGGCCTCATCCAGCACCACCAGGCCGGGGCTTTGTTCGATGATCCGGCGCACGGCGTGCTCGTCAAACAGGTTGCCGGTGGGGTTGTTGGGGTAGGCGATGAACGTCAGCGCGGGCTGATGGCGCTGGGTGGCCTCGATCATGGCGTCAAGATCAAGCGTGAAATCGCCGCGCAGCGGCACGCCCACATAAGTCATGCCGCACCAGAGTGCGATCAGGCGGTACATGACAAAACCCGGTTCGGGCGCGAGTATGACCCGCTCAGGCTGGGCGAGCGCGAGGGCGAGCATCTGAATCAGTTCGTCTGAGCCGTTGCCGAGCAGGAGCCCGGCCTCCGCGGGCACGCCCTGCGCGGCACGCAGCCGTTCTTTAGTCGCCCGCGCCTCCGGATCGGGATAGCGGTTGAGCGGGGCGTCGCGCAGCGCCTCCAGCCACGCCTGCTTGATCTCCTCCGGCCAGGAATAGGGATTCTCCATGGCGTCGAGCTTCACCAGCCCGCGCGCATCCGTTACGTGATAAGCGGAGAGGGCGCGGATTTCGGGGCGGATAAGTTGTTCCACCATGTGCGTGAGGGATTTTTTCATGGAAGTTGCGAGTGGCTAGTAGCGAGTGGCTAGAAAAAAAGATGGGAAGGTGCTTCTCCTCGCTACTAGCCACTCGCTACTGTTTTATCCGATATTCCGCCGAACGCGCGTGCGCGGTGAGGCCTTCGCCGCGCGCGAGGACTGAGGCGGTCTTGCCGAGTTCTGCGGCGCTCCCGGCGCTGCACTGAATCAGGCTGGTGCGTTTCTGGAAATCGTACACGCCGAGCGGCGAGCTGTAGCGCGCGGTGCGTGAGGTGGGCAGCACGTGATTCGGGCCGGCGCAGTAATCGCCGATCGCCTCCGGCGTGTAGTGGCCGAGAAAAATCGCGCCTGCGTTGCGGATGCGTGGCGCGAGGGTTCCGGGATGGTCGAGCGCCAGTTCCAGGTGCTCCGGCGCGATGAAGTTCGCCACGGCGATGGCCTGTTCCAGGTCACGCACCTGAATGAATGCGGCGCGCGCGGCAAGTGACGCGCGGATGGTCGCCGCGCGCTCCATTTCCGGCAGCAGGCGTGCGATGCTGGCCTCCACCCGGTCGAGGAAGGCCGCGTCCGGCGACACCAGCAGCGCGCGTGCGTCTTCGTCGTGTTCGGCCTGGGAGAATAAATCCATCGCGCACCAGTCTGGATCGGCCGAGCCGTCGGACAGCACCAGAATCTCGGACGGTCCGGCCACCATGTCTATGCCCACCGCGCCGAACACCATGCGCTTGGCGGTGGCGACGTAGATGTTGCCGGGGCCGACGATTTTGTCCACCCGCGGTATGGTTTCGGTGCCGTAGGCCAGCGCGGCGATGGCCTGCGCCCCGCCCAGGGTGAATACGCGATCCACCCCCGCCAGCATGGCGGCGGCCAGCACCAGCTCGTTCAACACCCCATCCGGCGCGGGTACGGTCATGATGAGTTCGCTGACCCCGGCGACCTTGGCCGGGATGGCGTTCATCAGCACCGAGGAAGGATAGGCCGCCTTGCCGCCCGGCACATACAGTCCGGCGCGCTGGATGGCGGTGACCTGCTGGCCGAGCAGGGTGCCGCCGCTGTCCTGATAACTCCATGATTCGATCTTCTGTCGTGCATGGTAATCGCGGATGCGCGCGGCGGCGGTCTCCAGCGCCTCACGTTGCGGGGCGGGCAGCGTGTTGAGCGCCCGGGCAAGGCGCGCCCCGGGGATTTCCAGCGCGGCTACGGAGGAAACCGTGACGCGATCAAAGCTACGCGTGTAGTCGAGCAATGCCGCGTCGCCGCGCGCACGCACCGCGTGCACGATCTCGCGCACGCTGGCGCTGATGGCGTCGTCCATGCCCTCGTCCCAGTCGAGGCGTGCCGCCAGCTTGTCCCAGAAGCCGGGCTCTGTGCTGTTGAGTCGCAGGATATGAGTCATATAAATAAAGTAGCGAGTGGCTGGTAGCGAGTAGCGGGGGAAAGCTTTTTACTGGAAACTCGCCAGTCGCTACTCGTCACTGTTTTTCTCCACCGCTTTGGCAAGCCTGGCGATGAGCGCCTTGACGCGCGCATGCTTCATCTTCATGGCGGCCTTGTTCACGATCAGGCGCGCGCTGATGGTGGCGATGGTTTCCATCGGCGCCAGGCCGTTCGCCTTCAGCGTGCCGCCGGTGTCCACCAAGTCCACGATGCGTTCGGCCAGGCCGACCAGCGGCGCAAGCTCCATCGAGCCGTACAGCTTGATGATCTCCACCTGCTCACCCTGTTCCGCATAGTAGCGCCGCGTGACGTTGACGTATTTGGTGGCGACGCGCAGCCGTGCGCCGGAGGCTTGCGCGCCGGGTACGCCGGCCACCATCATGCGGCAACGCGCGATGTTCAGATCCAGCGGCTCATACAGGCCGTCGCCGTCGTATTCCATCAGCACGTCCTTGCCCGCGACGCCCAAATCGGCCGCGCCGTGTTCCACGTAGGTGGGCACGTCCGCCGCGCGGATGATGAGCAATTTCACATCCGGCTGGCTGGTGGCGAGGATCAACCTGCGGCTCTTGTCCACGTCCTCGGCCGGCGTGATCCCCGCGTGCGCGAGCAGTGGCAGCGTCTCATTCAGGATGCGGCCTTTGGAGAGGGCGATGGTAAGTGTGCTGTTGGTCATTCTGTTATCGCAAGATACAAGATATAAGGGCAAAGAGGAAAGGGAAAAGGGAATAAAAGACTCGATTGTTTTATCCTTTCCCTTTACTCTTTTCCCTTTACTCTTTTCCCTTTACTCTTTTCCCTGTTTTTAACCAGGCACCCTTTGTATCCGCGCGCCGAGCTGGGTCAGTTTTTCCTCGATACATTCGTAACCGCGGTCTATATGATAAATGCGATCCACCAGGGTTTCACCTTCGGCCACCAGTCCGGCCAGCACCAGGCTGGCCGAGGCGCGCAGGTCGGTGGCCATTACCGGCGCGCCGGTGATGCGCTCGCTGCCGGTAATAATGGCGGTGTTGCCTTCAAGGGCGATGTTGGCGCCCATGCGCTTCAGCTCGTGCACGTGCATGAAGCGGTTTTCAAACACCGTTTCAGTGATGGTGGCTGCGCCCTGCGCGACGCTGTTGAGCGCGGTGAACTGGGCCTGCATGTCGGTGGGGAAGGCCGGATAGGGCGCGGTGTGCACGTTTACCGCCAGCGGCCGTTTTCCGTGCATGTCGAGCGTGATCCAGTCTTCCCCGGTTTCGATTTCCGCGCCTGACTCGCGCAGCTTATTGAGCGTGGCCTCCAGCGTGTGCGGGCGCGCCTCGCGCAGCTTGATGCGCCCGCCTGTGATGGCCGCGGCGGTAAGATAGGTGCCGGTCTCGATGCGGTCCGGCAGTATGCCGTGGCTTGCGCCGTGCAGTTCCGGCACGCCTTCGATGATGATGCGGTCAGTGCCCGCGCCGCTGATTCTGGCGCCCATCCGGATCAGGCACTGCGCCAGGTCCACTACCTCCGGCTCGTGCGCGGCGTTTTCGATGGTGGTGACGCCCTCCGCCAGGGTGGCCGCCATCATCAGGTTCTCGGTGCCGGTGACGGTGACCTTGTCCATCACCAGGTGCGCGCCGCGCAGACGCTTGACGGTGGCGCGGATGTAGCCGTTTTCCACTTGTATCTCCGCGCCCATCGCCTGCAGGCCTTGCAGATGCAGGTTGACCGGACGCGGGCCGATGGCGCAACCGCCGGGCAGCGACACGTCGGCGCTGCCGTAGCGCGCGAGCAGCGGGCCCAGCACCAGTATCGAGGCGCGCATGGTCTTCACCAGTTCGTAGGGCGCGCGGAAGTTGGTGATGGCGCGCGTGTCCACCTCGATGTTCATGCGCTCGTCCACGGTAATGCGCACCCCCATCTGTCCGAGCAGTTCCATGGTGGTGGTGATGTCGTGCAGGTGCGGTATGTTGCTGAGCAGCAGGGGCTTGTCGGTAAGCAGCGCCGCGGTGAGGATGGGCAACGCGGCGTTCTTCGCCCCGGAGATGCGAATCTCGCCGTTCAGCGGCACGCCGCCGGTGATGATCAGTTTGTCCATGAGGAATCGTTATTTGGTCTGCGCCGCGTGCTCGTCGGGCGTGTAGGTGCGCATGGACAGGGCGTGAATAGCGGAGCGCATGGCCTCACCTAGCGCCGCGTATACCATGCGGTGGCGCGCCAGGGAGTTTTTGCCCGCGAACGCCGGGCTTACGATGATTGCCTCGAAGTGCGTGCCGTCGCCCGTCACCTCGGCGCGGCAGTCCGCGAGGCCTTGTTCAATCATGTGCTTGATGGTGTTGGTTTCCATGATCTCTTCTTTATGGTCCTTGTGATAGCAGTCGCGGCCGTCCGTGGCGGGACTTCATCCACCTAATTACGCACCGGCCCAGCCATCCCTGGCTGGGCGCTCGCTGCTTCGCAGTTCGCCCATGGAATTTTCAATGACGCAATTTGTAACCTTTGTGTAATAAAAATATTGAAACCAGCGATATCAACAACAAAAAGCCGGTGCTCACCGCAAGGCCCAGGGTAGGCGCCCCGTCGTGGGCGCCCAGAAAACCGTATCGAAAACCATCTATCATATAGAAAAACGGGTTGAAACGCGAAACCGTTTGCCAAAATGGCGGCAGGGAGTCCAGCGAATAAAACACGCCGCTCAGAAACGGGCAGCGATAGTATGATGAAATTCTGAAACGCGGAAAGCTGCTCGAAGATGTTCGCCAAAATCGCGGAAAAGGATTTTCCGGCGGACGGTCAGGTGTCGAGCGGCAGCACACGCTCCAAACCAGACACCCGCGCCAAGTCCTTGAGTTGCGCGGGGATGTTTTCAAAACGCAGGGTTTTGCCGTGCTGACGCGCCTCCCGCAGCCACTCCACCAGCAGCGCCAGGCCCGCGCTGTCAGTGCGCGCCGCGCCGTTGATAAAACTCAAGATGAGGGTAGGGGCGGGGGTGGCGAACATGGCGTGGCCCTGTTCGTACACGGCCGGCACGGTGTCGAAGGTGAGTTCGCCGGACAGCAGGTAACGCCCTGCTTGATTCGGGTCGGGGCTGAGGTTACTCACTCGCGCTGGTTTTGACGTTTTGCTGATTGCGCGCCGCAAGTTTGGCGATCAGGCTGTCCAGCCCGTTCTGGCGGATTTCACTCGCGTAGTTGCTGCGGTAATTGGTAACCAGGCTGGTGCCTTCGATGATCACGTCATACACCTTCCACGCGCCGTCTTTGAGGTAAAGGTCGTAATTGATCGAAATGGGCGGCGCGCCGCCTGACTGGCGTACCTCGGTCTTCACCGAGGCCTCGGTGGCGGCCGGATCGCTCCTGGAGGGAAGATAGACTACCTGCTGGTCGGTATACTCGTACAGGGCGACGGCGTAAGTGCGCACCAGCAGGGTGCGGAACTCCTGCACAAACCGCGCCTTTTGTTCACCCGTTGCGTTGCGCCAGTGTTTGCCGATCACCCAGCTCGACATCTTCTCAAAATCGAAGTGCGGCAACACGATCTCGTCCACCAGCTTGTACAGCAACTGCTGGTCTTTGGTAATCTGCTCGCGCTGGGCCTTGAAGGTGCTGAGCATGAGCTCGGTTTGTTTCTGCACCAGTTCCTGCGCCGATGCGGGCGCTTCGGCCATGGCCCAGGCCGCGTTGCTGGCGCAGAACAGCGCCAGAAATAAGTACGCCAGACGTTTCATGTTAGGAACACCTGCTGCCGGAGAACGATTCATTTTACAGCAAAATATGCGCCAATTCTATTTCCTGGCCGGGCTCTCGCCGGGGCCCTCGGCCGCCTTGCTGAACAGCACCTGGCTGATGATTTTTTCCAGCACCAGAGCCGACTGGGTGAGCTTGATTTCATCACCCTCCTTTAAGACCTTTTCGTCGCCGCCCGGTTCCAGCCCCACGTACTGCTCGCCCAGCAGGCCGGAGGTGAGAATGCTCGCGGTGGTATCGAGCGGGATATCGTTGTGCTCGGAGGAAATGGTGAGCTGCACGGCCGCTTCCTGCGTCTTGTGGTCTATGCCGATGGCGGTGACGCGCCCCACGCGCACCCCGGCGATGGTTACTGGTGCGCCCACCTTGAGGCTGCCGACGTTTTCAAAATGCGCCGTCACGCTGTAGCCGTCCATGCGGCTGATGCCGAAGGCGCTCAGGTTGCTTACCTGCATGGCGAGATAAAACAGCGCCGCGAAACCCAGGATCACGAACAGGCCGACGGTGACCTCCACGGTTTTGGTTTTAATCATTTCAATCTCCAAACATGAATGAGGTTAATACAAAATCCAGCCCCAGCACCGCGAGCGAACCGTGCACCACGGTATAAGTGGTGGCGCGGCTCACGCCCTCCGAGGTGGGGGTAGCGTCATAGCCCTGGAACACGGCGATCCACGTCGTCACGAAGCCGAACGCCACACTCTTGATGATGCCGTTATAAATATCGTCCGGATCCACCTTGGCCTGCATCTGCGACCAGAACGCGCCGTCATCCACGCCCAGCAGGCCTACGCCCACGAAATAGCCGCCCAGCACGCCTATCGCGCTGAAGATCGCGGCCAGCAGCGGCAGGGCGAGAAAGCCCGCCAGCAGGCGCGGCGCGATCACGCGCGAAAGCGGATCGGTGGCCATCATCTCCATGGCGGAGAGCTGCTCGGTGGCCTTCATCAGGCCGATCTCGGCGGTGAGCGCGGAGCAGGCGCGCCCGGCGAACAGCAACGCCGAGATCACCGGCCCCAGCTCGCGCACCAGGGCCAGGGCCACCATCACACCGAGCGTCTGCTCGGCGCCGAAATCCACCAGGGTATTGTAGCCCTGCAAGCCAAGCACCATGCCGACGAACAGGCCGGACACCACGATGATGAGCAGCGATCTTACGCCCACTGCGTGCATCTGCTGTATCACCAGCAGCGGACGCGCGAGGATGGGCGGGAGGCCGCGCAGCGTCAGAATCAGAAACAGCGTGGCGCGTCCGGCGCGCTCAAGGATGTTGAGCGCCCAGCGGCCCAGGTTTTGTACGGCGTCAAGCATCGTCGTTACTCAGCAGGTCGTCGCCGTAGGCCGGCGCCGGATAATGGAACGGCACCGGACCATCGGGCAGGCCGTCCATGAACTGGCGCACCCAGGGTGAGTCCGATTGAGCGAGCGTCTGCGGGCTGCCCTCTCCGATGAGCTTGCCGCCGGACATCACGTAGATGTAATCGGCTATGAGGGAGGTTTCGTGCACGTCGTGCGACACCACGACGCTGGTGAGGCTCAAGGTGCCGTTCAGGGCGTGAATCAACTGCGCCAGCGTGCCCATGGAGATCGGGTCCTGGCCGGTGAACGGTTCGTCGTAGAGGATCATCATCGGATCCAACGCGATGGCGCGGGCGAGCGCCACGCGCCGGGCCATGCCGCCGGAGAGTTCGCTCGGCATGAGGCCGCGCGCTCCGCGCAGGCCGACGGCTTCAAGCTTGATCAGCACCAGGTCGCGGATCATGCGTTCGGGCAGGCCGGTGTGCTCGCGCAGCGGGAAGGCCACGTTGTCGAACACGGTGAGGTCGGTGAGCAGCGCGCCGCTTTGAAACAACATGCCGATGCGCTTGCGCAACTCAAACAGTTCGCGCCGCGACAGCTTGCCGACCTCCTGGCCGAACACTTTGATGCTGCCCGCGTCCGGGCGCAACTGGCCGCCGATCAGGCGCAGCAGGGTGGTCTTGCCGGTGCCGCTTGGCCCCATGATGGCGGTGATCCTGCCGCGCTCGATGTCGAGGTCAACGTTGTCGAAGATCACGCGCGCGCCGCGCCTGAAGGTGAGCCCGCGGATCTGCACCACAGGCTCGCGCTGTTCTGTTACCGGCGTCTGATCCATTATTGTTTTTGCAGGCGGCGTGAAACATTATAAGTATCGCTGAGACCGGTTCGGACGTCAAATCCGGGCATTATTCACCCGCGATGGTCATGCTTTCTATCAAGATCGAACCGGTGCGGATGTTGCCGCGCGTTTCGATGTCCGCGCCCGCTGCGCTGAGGCGCAGAAACATGTCGCGCAGGTTTCCGGCGATGGTGATTTCTTCCACCGGATATTGGATCTCGCCGCGCTCCACCCAGAAGCCCGCCGCGCCGCGCGAGTAGTCGCCGGTGACGATGTTCACGCCATAGCCCAGCAGCTCGGTCACCAGGAGGCCGGTGTCCATCAGGCGCAGCAGGCCGGGGAGATCATGCTGGCCGGGGTCCATGCACAGGTTGTGCACGCCGCCCGCGTTGCCGGTGGTCTGCATGCCAAGCTTGCGCGCGGAGTAGCTGTCCAGTACATAGCCCTGCAGCACACCACCCGTCACCAGGTCGCGCGCGCGCGTCGCCACACCCTCATTGTCGAACGGCGCGCTGCCCAGGGCCTTTTTCAAGTGCGGCTGTTCGTGCAGGTGCACAAAGGCGGGGAAGATTTGCTTGCCGAGGTGATCGAGCAGGAACGAAGCCTTGCGATACAGGCTCGCGCCGCGCACCGCGCCCACTAGATGGCCGAGCAGGCCGGTGGCGGCTTGCGCCTCGAACAGCACCGGCGCGGTGCGCGTGGACAGGCGCCGCGCATGCAGGCGGCGCACGGTGCGCCTGGCGGCGCGCCGGCCTATGGCAACGGGCGCTTCCAGGTCACGCGGATCGCGCGCCACGCTGTACCAGTAATCGCGTTGCAGGCTGTCGCCTTCCTGGCCGATTAGGGTGCAGCTCACGCTGTGGCGGCTGCTCGCATAGCTGCCGAGAAAACCGTGCGTATTGCCATAGGCATGCACGCCGTCGTGGCTCGCCACGCTCGCGCCCTCCGAGTTGGTGATGCGCTTGTCGCAGGCCATGCCTGCGTCTTCCGCCTCGCGCGCCAGGGCGATGGCCTGTTCCGCGCTGAGCGGCCACGGGTAATGCAAATCGAGATCGGGAGCCTCGCGCGCCATCCGTTCGGCGTCGGCCAGGCCCGCGCACTCATCCTCGGCGGTGAAGCGCGCGATGTTGCAGGCCGCGCGCACCGTGTCCTGTATCGCCTTGGCGCTGAAATCGGTGCTGCTGGCCGAGCCCTGGCGTCGGCCGAAATACACCGTCACGCTGAGGCCCTTGTCGCGCTGGTGCTCGACGGTCT
Organism: Gammaproteobacteria bacterium; assembly: GCA_003599485.1. GTDB lineage: Bacteria > Pseudomonadota > Gammaproteobacteria > SURF-13 > SURF-13 > SURF-13. The sequence continues at coordinate 60,716 of QZKM01000027.1, read as the reverse complement.
CCACCTCGCCCATGCGCACCGTGACCGACAGTCCGCTGTCGGCGCTTACCGCGGCCTCGGCCGCCCCCGCCCCCTGCGCGCGCGCGGCCTTGAGCGCATCCTCGATGATCGTGGCGAGACTTGCGCTGTTCCACGCCGGCGCGAGGTGGAAACGAGCAGGGTCAGCCATTTTTCAGTAAGGAAGGCTTTTGCGTGCGAACGTAATCAGCGGAACCCGGACCAGCCGGCCAGGGTGAGCAGGGCGATAATCACCAGCCAGACGACCAGGGAGCGCCACACCAGCGCCTGCGCGGTTTTGATCTGGTGAATCTCCATGTCGCTTTCCAGCGCGACGCCGTTTTCGATCTGCAGCGCGCCCAGGCCGCTGGCCACCAGGAGTTTGGCGTTGAATTCTTCCCAGTCCTCGCGCCACTCGGCGGCGGCGTGGCGCCATTCGGTCAAGGCGTCCACGAAACTGCCGATTACGGCGTAGCCGAGCGCCACCAGGCGCGCCGCCGGCCAGTTGAGGATAGCGTACAGGCGGCGCGCGGCGCGGGCGAAATCGCTGGTGGTGCGCTCGGTGCGCGTCTCGCTTTTCAGCACGGCGGCGAGCCGGTACAGCAGCGCGCCCAGCGGCCCCAGCAGCATGAACCACAGCAGCGTGCCGAACAGCCGTTCATTGGCCTGCAACAGGATGGATTCGATCACCGCGCGTGAGATTTCAAAATGGGTGACCGGGATGTCCTCATGCAGTATCTCGGTGGCGGCCTGGTGCGCGCGCTCCGTTTCTCCGGCCTCGCGCGCCTTCAGGTAAGCCTGGATCTGGTCGTCCAGGTTCTTGGGGCCGAGGCAATACAGCAATACCGCGACGCTGAAGGCGAAGCCGAGCAGCATGTGGGTGTGATCCAGCAGCCAATACGCCAAGCCCACCGCAAACGCAGGAATGCCGATGGCGAGCAGCACGTAGCCCGCGCCCAGTCTCACGTTGGGCAGGTTCTCGCGCAGCCAGTTGCCGAAATCCGTGAGCCAGCCGTAGCGCCGCGCGCCCTGGATGCCGGGGAACAGTTTGTCCGCGCCTAACGCGAACAGGATGACAAGCAGGTTCATGGGGAGTCCTGTTTCAATTCCACAATGCTAAAGTGTACAGGATGACGGGTGTTCTCACCAAGCCCGTATGGGCTTTTTAACTTGCTATCAGCGCGCGCAGGCGCGGCCAGTCAAAGTGCGGCCCGGGGTCGGTCTTGCGCTCCGGCGCGATATCCGAATGGCCCACGATACGCTCAGGCGTGATGCCGGGATAGCGGCGCATCAGGGCGCGCGCGACCTCGGCCAGCGCCCGGTATTGCGCGTCCTCATAGGGCAGATCGTCCGCGCCTTCCATCTCGACGCCGATGGAGAAATCGTTGCAACGCGCGCGGTTTTCGAAGCAGGATGCCCCCGCGTGCCAGGCGCGTTGGTGAAACGGCACAAACTGGATCAGCTCGCCGCCGCGCCGGATCAGCACGTGGGACGACACGGGCGCCGCGCACGCCTTGGCGAAATAAGGGTGGGCGGCGGGGTTGAGCGTGTTGGTGAACAGCGCCTCGATGTGCGGGCCTCCGAACTCGCCGGGCGGCAGGCTGATGCCGTGTATCACCAGCAGGTCTATCGCCGCGTCCGCCGGGCGCGCGTCGCGGTTGGGTGAGACGACGCGGCGCACGCCCGTGAGCCAGCCGTTTTGTATCTCCATCCTCGCGCCTGCAGATATAGGGTTTTGCATCCACCTCCTATCTTAATGCATTATGGCGTCATGGTCCCAGGACTCTTCGTTCAGATACTGATACTGCTCGCCGTGGCGGTGCTGGTGGTGGCGCTGTTCCGGCGTTTCAACCTGCCTACCATCCTCGGCTATTTGTCCGTCGGCGTGCTGGTGGGGCAGTTGCACATCGCGGGCTTTGACGCCGGAGACGACACGCGCGCGCTGGCCGAGTTCGGCGTGGTGTTTTTGATGTTCAGCATCGGACTGGAGTTTTCCCTGGCGCGCATGCTGCGCATGAGGGGCGTGGTGTTCGGACTGGGGGCGGCGCAGGTGCTGATCAGCACCGTGGCCGGCGCGGGGCTGGCGTGGGCGCTGGGCATGAGCCCGGCGGGCGCATTCGCGGTGGGCGGCTTGCTCGCCATGTCGTCCACCGCCATCGTGAGCAAGCAGCTTGCCGACCAGTTCGAGCTCGCCACCCGGCACGGACGGCTGGCCATGGGCGTGGTGCTGTTCCAGGACCTGGCGGTCATCCCGTTTTTAATCGTGATCCCGGCCTTGGCGGGCGGCATCGAGGGCGCGGTGGCGCAATCGCTGCTGATGGCGCTCATCAAGGGCATCCTGGTGACGGCGGCGCTGCTCGCCGCGGGCCACTGGCTGCTGCGTCCGCTGTTTCGCGCCATCGCCGCCGGCCAGTCGCCGGAGCTGTTCATGCTTGCGGTGCTGCTGGTGATTCTCACCGCCGCCTGGAGCACGCAACAGGCCGGGCTGTCGCTCGCGCTGGGCGCGTTTCTCGCCGGCATGATGCTCTCCGAAAGTGAATTCCGCCACCAGGTGGAGGCCGACATCCGGCCGTTCCAGGATGTGCTGCTCGGCCTGTTTTTCATCACCGTGGGCATGCGCCTCGATCTCGCCGCGCTGCCGGCGCTGTGGCACTGGGTCGTGCTGCTGCTCGGCGCGCTGGTGGTGTTCAAGGCGCTGCTCGTCCTGCTGCTCGCGCGCCTATCCGGCGCGCAGCAGGGCGTGGCGCTGCGCGCCGGGCTGGTGCTGGCGCAGGGGGGTGAATTCGGCTTTGTGCTGTTGTCGCTGGCGCTCGATCACAAACTGATCGGCGGCCAGGCGGGACAGATCGTGCTGGCCGCGGTGTTGCTCAGCATGGCGCTGGCGCCGTTGCTGATCCGTTACAACGGCTGGATCGCAAAGCGTGTTTTTGCGCTGAGTTACGGCAACAGCCTGACGCAGATGCAGGAAGAGGTGAGCGTTACGCGCGGAGGCATGGAGAATCACATCATCATCTGCGGCTATGGACGCGTGGGGCAGAACATAGGGCGCTTTCTGGAACAGGAAGGATTTGATTTCATCGCGCTCGATCTCGACCCGCTGCGCGTGCGCGAGGCGCGCGAGGCGGGCGACCCGGTGAGTTACGGTGACTCGGCGCGGCGCGCGATTCTGGAAGCGGCGGGGCTGGACAAGGCACGCGCATTGATTATCAGCTTTAATGACCTGGCGGCGAGCCTCAAGATACTGGCGCAGGTGCGCCGCCTGCGTCCCGAACTGCCGGTGCTGGTGCGCACGCGCGACGACGCGGAACTGGAGCGTCTGCAGGCGGCGGGCGCGACCGAGGTGGTGCCGGAAACGCTGGAGGCGAGCCTGATGCTGTCGTCGCACCTCTTGCTCATCCTCGGCGTGCCCATGTCCAAGGTGTTCCGCCGTATCCGTGAGGCACACAATGACCGCTACCGCTTGCTGCGCGGATTTTTCCCCGGCGAAGAGCGCGCGGGCGCGCAGGCGGAAGCCGCGCGCGAACAATTGCACACCGTGACGCTGTCCGAGCGCGATCATGCGGTGGAACGCACCTTGCGCGAACTGCAACTGGAGCAGTTCGGCGTGATGGTGACGGCAGTGCGGCGGCGTGGCATCCGCGGCGTGGCGCCCAGCCTCGACATGCGCCTGCAGGAGGGCGACGTGCTGGTGCTGTACGGCGCGCCGCGCGCGCTGGAGCGCGCAGAGATAGCGCTGATGCGAGGATAAACGGTAATTATCAACTTAAACTATGGACACCCTGTATCACTCTACTATCCAAAGCCTTCCCCTGCGCGCGCGCGGCAAGGTGCGCGATCTGTATACGGTGGATGAGCGGCATCTGCTCATCGTTACCACGGACCGCATCTCGGCCTTCGACGTGGTGCTGCCCACGCCTATTCCCGGCAAGGGCAAGGTGCTGAACGCCCTGTCCAACTTCTGGTTCGAGCGGCTCGCCTATATCATGCCCAATCATCTCACCGCGATAGCTCCGGAAGAGGTGGTGAAGACCGATGATGAGCGCGCGCAGGTTGCGGGCCGCGCCGTGGTGGTGCGCAAGCTCAAGGCGCTGCCGGTGGAAGCCGTGGTGCGCGGCTTTCTCGCCGGTTCCGCGTGGAAAGAGTACCGGGAAAAGGGCACGGTGGGCGGCATGCGCATGCCTCCGGACATGCAGCAGGCCGAATGGATACCGGAGGCGTTGTTCACCCCCACTACCAAGGGCGGCCCCGGCGAGCACGATGAGCCGATGTCCCTGCGGCAAATGGAACACCTGCTTGGAGATGAACGGGCGCGCGAAGTGGAAGTCATGAGCCTGACTCTGTATCTGGAGTCCATGAAGTACGCCTCCGAGCGCGGCATCATCATCGCCGACACCAAGTTCGAGTTCGGGACAGATGAGCGGGGCGAGCTCACCTTGATGGACGAGGTGCTCACCCCCGACTCCTCGCGTTTCTGGGCCACATCGAGTTATGAGCCAGGCACGAATCCGCCCAGCTTCGACAAACAATACGTGCGCGATTATCTGGAGAGCATCGGCTGGAACAAGCAGCCTCCCGCGCCGGAACTGCCGCCGGAGGTGGTGCGCGCCACGGCGGAAAGATACCAGCAGGCGCTGCGCCTGCTGGCCGGATGACAGCAATGCGCGAGGATATCGCGCGCGCCGCCGGGTGCCTGCGCGCCGGCCTGGTCGTGGCGTTTCCCACCGAAACGGTTTACGGCCTGGGCGCGGACGCGCTCAATCCCAGGGCGGTCGCGCGCATCTTCGCCATCAAGCGGCGCCCTCCGGACCACCCGCTCATCGTACATTTGCCGGATGCCTCTTATCTTGAGAGATGGGCGCGTGATATTCCGGACGCGGCGTATCGGCTCGCGGAAAAATTCTGGCCCGGGCCGCTCACCCTGATTTTAAAACGCGCGCGCATCGTCCCGGACAGCATCACCGGAGGGCAGGACAGCGTGGGCCTGCGCGTGCCGGGCCATCCGGTGGCCCTGGCGCTGCTGCAACAATTCGGCGGCGCCGTCGCCGCGCCTTCGGCCAACCGCTTCGGCCATGTCAGTCCTACCACCGCGCAACACGTGCGTGACGAATTGGGCGAGGAGGTGGACATGATACTGGACGGCGGTCCATGCCGCGTGGGACTGGAGTCCACCATCGTCAGTTTGCTCGATGCGCAGCCGGTGATTTTACGTCCCGGCGCCATCTCCCCACCGCAGTTGAGCGCCGCGCTCGGCGTCGCCGTCGGGCTCGGCGGCGTGGAAGAAAAACGCCTGCGCGCCCCCGGCCTGCTGGCCGCGCATTATGCGCCCAGCACACCTCTCTGCATCGCCGCGCGTGAAAATCTGGAGCAGCAAATCCGCGCGCTGCTGGCGCAAAACAAACGCGTGGCGGTGATTGCCTGCACTCAACGCATGGAAATCATTCCGGCGCACTATTATTTTCTGTCTTCCGATCCGGTGTCCTACGCCCACGACTTATACGCCACGCTGCGCGCGGCCGATGCCGCCCGGTACGACGTGCTGTTGCTCGAAGCCGTGCCGGAAGATGAGGCCTGGCTCGCGGTGCGCGACCGTCTGACGCGCGCTGCGCAGGCGCATCAGTAAAATTTTTTGGAATGCGCCGGATTTTTGACAAGCGCAATATACCTCCTTATAGGTATATGGAAAAAATTATGGTTCTGTAAACTAAATATGGCTGTACGATCTATATGTAAAAAATCCGTTAGATACCAATCGTTACAGGAGATCATCAATATGGCTAACAAAAATAAAAATCCGAGTCTTACTGATCTGGCCGTCGTGAAAAACATACAACGCGAACGTTTCGCCCTGATAGATGCGGGGCTGCTCGATTTTCCGATCTTTCTCAAGCCCTGTCGCGTGAAAATCCTGATGCTGGTGGATTATCAGGTTTCATTTAACCACTCTTACTTCGGCTTGAGCACGGTGCTGGATACGCTGCGTCTCAATCCTGAATGGTGGGTGAAGTTCGACATCACGCGCGCGCACCGCCAGACCGATCTATTTAAGCCGGCCGCGGCGGACCCCGCCTTTGCCCTGTATGGCCCGCACCACGAAAATTTTTCCTTCACCCAGGCCGGCTTCAACATTGACGACTACGATGAAGTCTGGTTTTACGGCTTCAACAGCGGTACCAGCGTGGCCGGCAGCCCGCCTGTATCGCTGACCGACGCCGAACTGGAAGTCCTGTTCCGCTGGATGGATAGAGGCGGCGGTGTGCTGGCGATGGGCGATCATTACAATCTCGGCGAGGCGTTGTGCTACCGCATTCCGCGCGTGCGCAACATGCGCAAGTGGCGTGTCGCCGATGGCGTGCCGCCGGGCTCCGGGCCGGACCGGCATGATACCAACCGCAAAGGGCATGACGACCCCGGCACCATGGGCACGGACGAGTCGGCGCAGTACAGCTTCGACGACGAGTCCGACGACATCCCCATGAACATCCGGTTGCGCTGGTATTATCATCACCACTGCGCGCATTTCCACCTGCACCCGCTGCACTGGCACTGGCCGTACTTCTGGTCACGCTCGCCGCACCCGGTGCTGTGCGGCACCGACGGACCGATCACTATCCTGCCCGATCATCCGCACGAGGGCGAGGTGGTGACGCCGTCCGCGCTCACCGATACCTTGACCTTCAACGCCTACAGCGCGCGTGAATACCCCGATTTATCAGGCAGTCCCTTGTCACCGGAGATCATCGCCTGGGCGCGGGTGCAGAACGATCACACCAACACCAGCGACGTCACCAAAGGGCAGGCCAACGGCAAGGAGTTCGGCGCCATAGGCGCCTACAACGGTCACTGCGTGAACGTGGGGCGCGTGATTACCGACTCAACCTGGCACCACTGGTTCGACGTGAACCTCACCGGTCGCTCCAGTCTGTTCGGTTCCAGCGACGCGCGCAAGTACAACGGCTTCAACGATACGCCTTCCGGCCAGGCCTATCTGGAGCGCATCAAGAACTACTACCGCAACGTGGCGATCTGGCTGGCGCCGCCCGCCAAACTGCAATGCATGGCGGGGCGCGCCTTGTGGGGCAGCCTGTTCCGCTTCCCGCTCGTGGCCGACCTGCATATCCATATGCCGATCTGGGTCATCGGACATCACGCGATCAACGTGCTGGGGAACTACGCCGGGCAATGCAATGTGCGGCTCTGGTGGCCGCTGTTTATCAGAAAATTCCCGTTCCAGGAATTGCTTGACCCGCGCCGCATCAAGGTGCCGGTGAACGGTCTCAAGATGCTGGATGAGTTCATGATCGGCGGCGTGTTGCACACCTTGTTGACCGCAAAACAGGAAAAGTTTCAGTCCGGGAAGTTGCCCAGTGATAAAGAGCTGTTGGGTTTGTGCGAAAAAGGCGTACAGGCCGGCGTGCAGGCGTTGCTGGAACACATGAAGGAGGCGGAACAGACCAACGGCCACGTGGCGTCGGTGTTGAAATCCGCCTTGGAAAAGAGCAGATAGCGGCGCTCACTGCATCCGCCGCTACCCGGTGCAGCGTCACGGGAGGCCAGACTGGTCTTTTTTATGGTTTGACCTTACCCTAGGCGCATGTTGCCGCCTGCGCCAACTATTCTTGAAGACGTGCGCCGCGCGCTGGCCGAGGATATCGGCGCGGGTGATCTTACCGCGGCGCTCATCTCGCCCGGCGCTTCAGCCAGGGCGGAGGTCGTCAGCCGCGAGGCGGCGGTGCTGTGCGGCGCGGCGTGGTTTGACGCCGTATTTCGTGAACTGGATGCGGCGGCGAGGGTGGCCTGGCGCGCGGCGGACGGTGAGGCCATAGCGCCGGATCAGGTCGTGTGCACGGTGCAGGGCCCGGCGCGCGCCCTGCTCAGCGGCGAGCGCACGGCGCTGAATTTTTTGCAGACCTTGTCCGGCACGGCGACGCTGGCGCGCTGTTATGCGGATGCGGTGCGCGGCACGGGCGTTAAAGTGCTGGACACGCGCAAGACCCTGCCCGGCCTGCGCCGCGCGCAAAAATACGCGGTCAGTTGCGGCGGCGGCCACAATCACCGCATGGGCCTCTACGACGGAATTCTAATCAAGGAAAACCACATCCGCGCCGCAGGCTCGTTGACCGCCGCGCTGCGCGCGGCGCAGATTTCCGCGCCACCGGATAGTCTGGTTGAGGTCGAGGTGCGTAATCTGGTTGAGTTGGATGAGGCGCTGCATGCGGGCGCCCAACGCATCCTGCTCGACAATTTCATCCTGCCCGATCTGAACGTCGCGGTGCGTGAAACCGGTAAGCGCGCCCTGCTGGAAGTCTCCGGCGGCGTGACGCTGGAAAACGTCCGCGCCATCGCGGAAACCGGGGTGGATTTTATCTCCGTGGGCGACCTTACAAAAAACGTGCGCGCCGTTGACCTGTCCATGCGCTTTCTATAGCTGATGCCCCATGGCGCGCAAGTGGGTCTTGGCCTCCAGCGCCAGCAGAATCATGTCCAGTTCATTCTCCCACGGGTATTTTTCACCGCCCAATTCGTCGCCTGGAGCTGCCAGGTGATGAAACGGTGCGTCGGCGTAGATTTTTACCCGGCGCGTTTCTTCGATATTTTGACTCAAGTCCGGCCAGATTTCGTGGAACATGTCTTGCGGGCGCGTGATGCTCCACTCGGCGATTAATTGGTAGCGCGCCGGCAAGTCACGGAACGCCTCAGGCGTGCCGGTCTGGGGGATGTGAGTGGTTTCGTCCACGTGGTCAGTGTGGATAAAGATGATGAGTTTGGGTGTGTACCGGAGTATTTGCGGCGTGAAGTTTTCGCCCGCGGGCATCCAGGAGGAGAGCGCCACGTCAAACGCAAAACCAATCTGCTCGATGCGCGCCTCACGCATTTCATAACAGGCGCCGTCGTAAAAGTCCTTGATCTGGTTTGGCTTGGCCTGCGCGTCACGCACGCCGATCACCTTTACGCCCTCGCGCGCCAGCAGGCTGCCGGTGAAGCCGTTGCCGGGGTGCAGATCGCACACCACGGGATTTTGCGCCACCTGTTTAATATAGTGCGCCAGCGTGCGCATCTCGCCGCGCAGCGGGTAATACGGCGCAACCGTGGAGCCGAACTGTTTGGGATCACGATCAGGGTTGCTGAATACCAGATAATGCAACGGCAAATCCTGGATGCGCTGGTCGAAGGATAATGTGGTATTCCACGCCGGATGCAGCTTCTGCTGGAATCCAAAGATACGATTGAACATGTCATCGCTGAACGATTCCATGTCGCGCAGTTTTTCAAATTTGTCCATATAAAAAATAACCGGAGTGCAATACTAACATGGAATAAAGGGCGGCCAGCGCATCGTCCAGCATGATGCCGAAGCCGCCGTGAATTTTTTGATCGCACAGGCGTACCGGCCACGGCTTCCAGATGTCAAACAGACGGAACAGGATGAAGCCCGCCAGCATCCAGGCCCAGCCCGGAGGGGCGGCAAACATGGTGATGAGATAGCCCACCGCTTCGTCCCACACGATGCCGGGATGGTCGCGCACACCGAGCGCGCGCGCGGCGCTGGCGCAGAGTGCGATGCCGGTCACGAACAGCAGCGAGGTCAGCGCGAGATACTGCCACAGCGGCAAAGACTGCATGGCGAGGTACAACGCCACGCCAAGCAGGGTGCCGAAGGTGCCGGGCGCGTAAGGCAGCGCGCCGAGGCCGAGACCAAAGGCCAGCCAGTGCACCGGATTACGCCACGCGTGGGCGGGGAGCTTGGGCCTTTTACCTGAAGTGGTCATAGCCGGAAGCTTTGGGTACATAAAGCGAGCCATCGGCGCGCACGCAGCGCAAACCGGGTTCGCGTTCTATCACCCCCACGCGCGTGCAGGCGCAGGAGAATGTTTCAAACGCGCGCTTGAGCGCCGCTTCTTTAGAAGATGGAACGGTGAAGCAGAGTTCGTAATCATCTCCAGCGCTGAGCGCAATCGCGTGAGCTTGTTCCTCGTCGCAGGCGCGCACATCGGGCGAGAGCGGCAGCGCGTCCAGGTTGAGCCGCGCGCCCGCGCCGCTTGCCTTGAGGATGTGGCCGAGGTCGGCCAGGAGGCCGTCGGAAACGTCTATTGCGCTGCCGGCGATGCCGCGCAGCGCCATGCCTTCCAGCACGCGCGGCTCGGGGCGATTGAGTTTGTCCAGCGCGCGCTGCGGATCGGGTAATGTCATCTTGTTTTGCGCGGCAAGCAGCCCCAGGCCCGCATCGCCCAGCGTGCCGGTGACGTAAATCGCGTCATCCGGGCGTGCGCCGCTGCGCAGCAGCGCCGCGCCCTGCGGCAACAGGCCGTGAATTTGCACCGTGATGGAAAGCGGGCCGCACGTGGTGTCGCCGCCGATGAGCTGGACGTGGTAGCGCGCGGCGAGATCGAAAAAGCCGCCGCTGAAGCGTTGCAGCCAGGCTTCATCCGCCTGCGGCAGGGTGAGCGCGAGCGTGGCGGCGAAGGGTTCCGCGCCCATCGCCGCCATGTCGCTTAAATTCACCGCCAGCGCTTTGTAGCCGATGTCGTAAGGTTCGGTGCTGGTTGGAAAATGCACGCCTGAAACCAGCGTATCCACGGATACGGCAAGCTGCATGCCAGCGGGAATATCGAGCACGGCCGCGTCGTCGCCGATGCCGAGGACGACGTGCGGTGAGCGCGGCGTGCGGCGCGTGAAATAGCGCTTGATCAGCGCAAACTCGTCCATGTTCAGGGCCCGGCGAGTTCCGCCGCGCGCAATTGGCGCGCGAGTTTGTCCAGGATGCCGTTGATGTATTTGTGGCTGTGCGCGCTGCCGAACAGCTTGGCGAGTTCCAGCGCCTCGTTGATGACCACGCGATACGGGATGTCCGGGCGATGTTGCAGCTCATAGGCGCCGATACGCAGGATGGCGCACTCCACCGGGTCCACTTCATCAAGCGGGCGGTCCAGCAGCGGGGCGTACAGCGCGTCAAGCTCCGCGTGATGCAGCGCGATGTTTTTCAGCAGTTCCTGAAAATATTCCACTTCGGCCTGGCGCAAGTCCTGCTCCGCGGCAAACTGCGCGCTGATCTCGGCGCTGTCCTGGCGCGTGACGTGCCACTGATACAGCGCTTGCAACGCAAGCTGCCGCGCGCGGCTGCGGGCGCGGCTCATGCCGCACCGCGTTTTGCGCGTATCCTGCGGCGGGGTTTGGCAGGCGGAGCGCCGAGTTCGCGCTTGAGTTGAATCATCTCCAGCGCGGCGAGGGCCGCCTCGGCGCCTTTGTTGTTGGCGCCGGGCCGTGCGCGCGCGGCGGCCTGACGCGTGGTGTTCACGGTCAGCACGCCGAAGCCGACCGGCATGTTGAGCCACCAGCCGGTTTGCAGCAGGCCCTGGGTGCAGGCGCCGCACACATATTCAAAGTGCGGCGTTTCGCCGCGCACCACCGCGCCGAGCGCGATGAGCGCGTCATAGCCGCCCTCGACGCCGCTTAAAAGTTTGGCCGCCAGCGGTATCTCGAACGCGCCCGGCACGCGCACCACGCGGATCTGCCGCCGCGTCACGCCGTGGCGCTGTAGCGCGTCCAGCGCCCCGTTTAACAGGCCTTCCACGATGTCGGCGTTGAAGCGCGCCGCGATGATGGCGAGGCGCACATCGCGCAGGGTGAAATCAATTTTTGCGGGTTTGGACTTATTCATGGGTGGCTACGGATTATTTTCCCGCCTGCGGCGGAGTCAGGTATTCCACGATTTCAAGATCAAACCCCGAAAGCGCGTGTATTTTCTTGGGCGCGCTCAACACGCGCATCTTGCGCACGCCGAGGTCGGCGAGAATCTGCGCGCCCACGCCATAGGTGCGGATGTCCTCCGCGGCCTCGTGCGCTGCGCCGCGCTGCTCCAGGCGTTGCAACAGCTCATCCGGGGTTTCGGGCCGGCGCAGCACGACCACCACGCCGTGATTCTGCGCTGCAATATATTGCAGCGCGCTGTGCAGGGTCCAGTTGCCATCGGCGCGCAGCATGCCCAGCGCATCGCAGGTGGTGGGCAGGTGCACGCGCACCGGCGCCGGCTTGTCCTTCTCAATCACGCCGCGCACCAGGGCAAGGTGCAGTTCGTTATCCATGGTATCACGATAGGTCACCAGCCTGAACTCGCCGCTGCCGGTCTGCACCCGCGTATCGGATACGCGCTGCACGGTTTTTTCGGACTGCACGCGATAACGGATCAGGTCGGCGATGGTGCCGATCTTGAGGCCGTGTTCGCGCGCGAATTTTTCCAGATCGGCGCGGCGCGCCATGCTGCCGTCCTCATTCAGGATTTCCACGATCACGCCCGCTGGTTCCAGCCCCGCGAGATAGGCGAGGTCGCACGCCGCCTCGGTGTGGCCGGCGCGCGTCAGCACCCCGCCCGGCTGCGCCATGAGCGGGAAGATGTGGCCGGGTTGCACCAGGTCGGAGGGTTGGGCGTTCGGGGCCACCGCGGCGCGGATGGTGCGCGCGCGATCCTGCGCCGAGATGCCGGTGCTCACGCCGCGCGCGGCCTCGATGGAGAGGGTGAAATTGGTGCCGTGCTGGGTGTAATTGTCGCTTACCATGAGCGGCAGGCGCAGCGCGGCGCAGCGCTCGCGCGTGAGCGTGAGGCAGATCAGGCCGCGCCCGTAGCGCGCCATGAAGTTGATGTCCTCCGGGCGCACGTGGATCGCGGCCATGATGAGATCGCCCTCGTTCTCGCGCCCCTCGTCGTCCATCAGGATGACCATTTTGCCGGCGCGGATGTCGGCGATGATGTCTTCAATGGTGTTCAGCGGCATGCGTGCAGCCTCTCCAGATAACGCGCGATGATGTCCACTTCCAGGTTGACCTGCGCGCCCGCGGCCAGCGCGCCCAGCGTGGTGTGTTGCAGGGTGTGTGGAATGAGATTGACGGTGCAGGCATTGCCATTGATCTCATTCACAGTGAGGCTCACGCCGTCCACGCAGAGGGAGCCTTTCGCAGCGATGTATTTCGCCAGCGCATGAGGAACCTCGATGCTCACTCGCCGCGATGCGCCTTCAGGCCGGCAGTCCAGCACGCGCCCCACGCCGTCCACGTGCCCGGTGACGAAATGGCCGCCCAGCGGCGCGCCCGCGGCGAGCGCCGGCTCCAGATTGACGCGCGCACCCGCGGCGAGCGAGGAAAACGTGGTACAGCGCAGCGTCTCCGCCGAGATGTCCACGGCAAAACTTTTCGCGTCATGTTCCGTCACGGTAAGACACACGCCTGAAACCGCGATGCTGTCGCCCACGCGTATACTGGACAGATCAAGGCCGCCGGTTGCAATGCGCGCACGCGTGTCCGCGCCTTTGCGTTGCAGCTCGGCGATGGCGCCTACAGACTGAATAATGCCGGTGAACATGGGACATTAAGAGTTCATCTTAGCGGGTAAACACCAGAGTGGCCAGACGTCAGGTATACAGCGGTTTGGCCGTGATGCGCCAGTCCCGGCCAATCGCGCGCAGATCGAGGATGTCGAGCGCGACGCGCTGCGCCAGGTGTTGCAACGCGGGCAAGTGCAGCAGGCCGCGCGCGTTATCGCCGAGCAGCGCAGGCGCGAGATAAATAATGAACTCATCCACAAGCTGTGCCTCGACCAGTGCGCCGCTTAAAACCGGCCCGGCCTCGACCAGCACGTCGTTGATCTCATGCCGCGCGGAGAGATGATGCAGCGCGGCGTAGAGATCCACCTTCCCCTTCGGCCCGGCGAGCGTGATGACCTCGGCCGCGGCCAGATGATTTTTTTCTACCATACCCAGCGCGCCGGTGATGACCAGGGTGTGTCCCGGCCGGGTGAGCATGCGCGCGTTGGGCGGGAAGCGCAGGCGCGAATCCAGCACCACGCGCAGCGGCGGCTTGCCTTCCGCCTCATCGAGCTCCGGCAGGCGCACGGTGAGCAGCGGATCATCGTGCAGCACGGTATTGATGCCGGTCAGAATCGCGCCGCTCTCGGCGCGCAGGCGCTGCACATCGGCCCGCGCCGCCTCGCCGCTGATCCACCTGCTCTCGCCATCGGCCGCCGCGGTGCGTCCGTCCAGCGTCATGGCCAGCTTCACGCGCACGAACGGGCGGCCCGATTGCATGCGCGTGACAAAGCCGCGATTCAGCTTCTCGGCCTCGGCCTGCATGAGGCCGTGTTCTACACTGATGCCTGCCGCGCTTAACTGCTGTAACCCGTGGCCCGCTACTTTCGGATTGGGGTCAAGCATGGCCGTCACCACGCGCGCCACGCCCGCCTGGATGAGCGCTTCGGTGCAGGGCGGGGTGCGGCCGTGATGGCAGCAGGGCTCCAGCGTGACGTACGCCGTCGCGCCGCGCGCGCGCTCACCGGCTTCATTTAATGCGTGGATTTCCGCGTGCGCCTCGCCGGTGCGCTGGTGCCAGCCTTCTCCCACGATCTCGCCGCCCTGCACGATGACGCAGCCGACGCGCGGATTCGGGTGCGCCGTGTACAAGCCGCGCGCCGCCAGTCGCAGGGCGTGCGCCATGCAGGCGTGATCCTGCGCCGTCATTTTTTGGAAACTTCGGTAATCAGCGGGAGTTGATTTTTGGCCTCTGCGGCGGGCCGGTTTTCCAGGCGCTCGATCTCTTCGCGGAAGGCGCGCACGTCCTGGAAGCTGCGGTACACCGAGGCGAAGCGCACGTAGGCGACTTCATCCAGCGCCCGCAGCTCGTCCATCACCCACTCGCCCAGGGTGCGCGAAGGCAGTTCGCGCTCGCCGCTGGCGCGCAGGCGCTGCTTGAGGCGCTGCACGGCGGCCTCGATCTGGTCGCTCGCCACCGGGCGTTTCTCCAGGGCGCGCATCATGCCGCCGCGCAGCTTGTCTTCATCAAAATTGACCCGGCTGCCGTCGCGCTTGATGATGCGCGGCATGGTAAGTTCAGCGGACTCGAAGGTGGTGTAGCGCTCGCCGCACACCAGACACTCGCGGCGGCGGCGCACCTGGCTGCCTTCGCTCGCCAGGCGCGAGTCCACTACCTTGGTGTCTTCGGCTCCGCAAAAGGGGCAGCGCATGGATGCGTCTTCCGTTTAAGGGTGGTTAGTTGCCATACACCGGCAGGCGGTGGCAGATGTCGAGCGCCTGTTGCTTGACGCGCGCGATCACCTTTTCATCCGCGATGTTGTCCAGCACGTCGCAGATCCAGCCCGCGAGCAGACGCGCGTCATTTTCGTTAAAACCGCGCGTGGTGATGGCCGGGGTGCCGATGCGGATGCCGCTGGTGACAAACGGCGACTGCGGATCGTTGGGCACGGCGTTTTTGTTCACCGTGATGTTCGCCTTGCCGAGCGCCGCCTCGGCGTCCTTGCCGGTGAGATTTTTGCTCACCAGGTCCACCAGGAATAAATGATTGTCGGTGCCGCCGGAGACCACGTTATAGCCGCGCTCGATCACGGTCTTGGCCATGGCGCGCGCGTTGTCGAGCACCTGTTGCTGATAGGCCTTGAACTCCGGGGCCAGCGCCTCCTTGAAGGCCACCGCCTTGGCGGCGATCACGTGCATCAGCGGCCCGCCCTGGATGCCGGGGAACACGATGGAGTTGAGTTTTTTCTCGATGTCCGGATTGGCGCGCGCCAAGATGATGCCGCCGCGCGGGCCGCGCAGCGTCTTGTGGGTGGTGGAGGTGGTGATGTCCGCGATATTCACCGGACTGGGGTACACGCCCGCCGCGATGAGCCCCGCGGGATGCGCGATGTCCACGAATAAATAGGCGCCTACCTTGTCCGCGATGGCGCGGAAGCGTTGCCAGTCCACCACGCGCGAATAGGCGGAAAAACCCGCCACGACCATCTTGGGTTTGTGTTCCAGCGCGAGCCTTTCAACCTGACCGTAATCAATCTCGCCCGTGGCGGGGTCGAGACCGTACTGCACGGCGTTGTAAATTTTGCCGGAAAAATTCACCTTGGCCCCGTGCGTGAGGTGCCCGCCGTGCGCGAGGCTCATCCCCAGGATGGTGTCGCCCGGGTTGAGCAGCGCCATGTATACCGCGGCGTTGGCCTGCGAGCCGGAGTGCGGCTGCACGTTGGCATAATCCGCGCCGAACAGTTTTTTCACGCGCGTGATGGCAAGCTGCTCGGCCACGTCCACGTGTTCGCAGCCGCCGTAGTAGCGCTTGCCGGGGTAGCCTTCGGCGTATTTATTGGTGAGCACCGAGCCCTGCGCCTCCAGCACCCTGGGGCTGGCGTAATTTTCCGATGCGATGAGTTCGATGTGTTCCTCCTGACGCCGGCTTTCCGCCTGCATGGCGTTCCACAACTCGTCGTCGAAGCCGGCGATTTTCATGCTTTTGCTGAACATGGCTTTCCCTGAAGTAAAAACCCTAATGATAGCCGATTTCACCCGCTGTTTCGCGGCCCGGCGGTGATTTTAGTGCGGAAAAGAAATGCTTGCGCTACACTGAACCGGACTAAAACGGCGGCCATATAACCGGCCAAGGAGTGACCCATGATGCAACGCCTGTACGTGTGCCTGCAAAACCGCATTCCCGCCTGGATCGTCTCGCTCATCATCGTGCTGATCCTGACCTGGTTTAGCTTCAGTCCTGCGCTCATGATGGCGGCGGGTGTGGGCTGGAGCCTGTTGTATTGGCTGGTCTCGCTGCTGTGGTGTTTCTTCAAGGCCTTGAACAGCCATAAGGCGGGTGCGGAGCGGCAAGAGTGAAATCATCGCGCAGCGCGGTAATTGAAACCAATAAGGGAACCATCCGGTTTGAGTTGCTGGAGACGGACGCGCCCAGGACCACGGAAAACTTCATCACCCTCGCCGGGCGCGGCTATTACGACGGCGTGATCTTTCACCGCGTCATCAAGGGCTTCATGATCCAGGGCGGCGACCCCACCGGCACCGGGCGTGGCGGCGACTCGGCCTGGGGCGGGCGCTTTGCCGATGAGATCGCCGCAACATCTGAACTCTACCAGCACGGCTATAAGGCTGGTACGGTGGCGATGGCCAACGCCGGGCCGGACACCAACCGTTCGCAGTTTTTCATCATGCACGCGGACTACCCGCTGCCGCCCAACTACACCATCTTCGGGCGCGTCACTGAAGGCCAGGAGGTGGTGGACGCCATCGCCTGCGTGGCGCGTGACCGCGGCGACAAGCCCATCGAGCCGGTGGTGATGCAGAAGGTGAGCATTGCTTCATAACGGCTGGCATTCCACCAAGGCTTGCACCACCGCTGTCCACGCGGACGACAGATTGGCCCGGTTGTAACCGCCGCCGCCGAGGGCGAGCAGGCGTCCCGCGCAACATTCGTCAGCAATCGCACACAGGCTCGCGGCGGCGTGGCGGTGCGCTTCGCGGCTGTAGCGCAGGTGAGTGATGGGATCATCGGCCAGGCTGTCCGCGCCGCATTGCAAAAGGATGAACTCCGGACGCGCGTCGCGCAGGAAATGCTCCACGCGCGGCCAGGCGGCAATAAAATCCTGATCGGTCGCGCCCGGCGGCAGCGGTATATTAAGCTTGGTGCCCACGGCGGCGCCCGTGCCGCGCTCGTGCGCCGCGCCGGTGCCGGGGTATAAATAGCGCCCGTCTTCATGCAGGTCGGCGATGAACACCTGCGGATCATCCTGATAGGCGTAGAACACGCCATCGCCGTGGTGCGCGTCTATGTCCACGTAGGCGATGCGCTTTACGCCGAACTCCGCGCGCAGGCTCTCGATCACCACGCCGCAGTCGTTGAACACGCAAAAGCCCGCCGCCGTGTCGCGCCGCGCGTGGTGCAGGCCCGCGATGGGCACGAAGGCGCGCCGGCATTCTCCGCGCATGATACGGCGCATGGCGTCGAGCGCGGAGCCGGTTACGGTGGCCGCCGCTTCGTACACGCCGGGAAATGCGGGCGTGTCGCCGTAGTCGAGATAGCCTTGGCCGGTTTGCGAGTGCAGCTTGACGCGCTCCACATACTCGCGGGTGTGAAAGCGCTCGATCTCTTCCTGGGCCGCCTGCACCGGCGCGCACACGCTGACGCGCCGGTCCAGCCCCAGCCGCTGCGCTTCATCCCAAAACGCATCCATCCGGTCCGGGCCGAACGGGTGGCCGTGGCCGAAGCCGTAACGCGCCAGCGCCGCGCCGATATATACGCATACCTGATTCATCACAAATCAGTTTACCACCCTTGAATATCTCTCCGCGGCATTGGCGCGGACTCTCCAGCAATGGGGTTCCCAAAGGGGAGTGGCGCAGCCTTGCTGCACTCTCGCATCCTGCTTCGCTTGCAAGCCCAGGGTTTGCATCCCTTGCAAACCTGTTCGGTGCGTTGCACCTCACCCCCTTTGGTCGCCCGCGCGGAGTAAATCCGCGCGGGCGAAATCATAAATAGTCGTTGACAGGCGGGCTTTATTTTGGTCTATTAGCGCCACCTAAATCACACAGGAGCCTTACCCCCTTTATGTTACGCACGCTTGAAGAACCTCCCGGTAGTAGCCAGTCATCCAGTCATCATCTCCGATGGGAAAGACCTTCCCCCGCCGTTGAAAACCTGACGCTGCATGTCAATAAAAGTTTCCCCAACCGCTACCTCGCCATAGAAGGCCACAAGCTTTACCCGTTCACCGCCGACGTCAAACCGCTGTTCGAAGCCTATCAGCGCCGCGCTCAAGTCCCGCTCTCCGATTACACCTTCGCCAACAACATCATCTGGCTGACCCAGAAGAGCGGCTTTTACCAGATCATTGAAGACTGCTTCTGCCTGTTCAGCCTGACCGGCGACGGGCTCACCATGCTGCTGCCGCCGCTCGGCGCGCCGCAGGATCAACCCGGCGCGCTCACCGCCTGCTTCGAGATCATGGACGGCTACAACGCCACGCCCTGGCTCGGCAGGGTCGAGTTCGTGTACCGCGATTTTCTCCAGGCGCTGAATCTGGATCAGGACATCCCGTTCCCCGCCGTGACCCATGACTGGCTGGTGGAGCGCGCGCTGCCGGATTACATCTACACCACCTCCGACCTGATCGAGCTCAAGGGCAACGCCTACAAGACCAAGCGCAACGAGATCAACCAGTTCCGGCGCAGCTATCCCGGTCACCGCATGGAGCCGGTCGGGCGCGAGCACTGGGACGGCATCCGCGACCTCGTCAACCGCTGGCTGCAGGAACGCATCAAATATCTGCCCGCGCAGGAGATACCCGATTTCCTGTGCACCGCCGAACTGGAGCGCACCGCCATCAACCGCGCGCTGGAGCACTACGACTATCTGCAATTGGACGGCCTGTGCCTCGTCATCGGCGGGCGCATCGAAGGCTTCACCTTCGGCGAGCGCATCACCGCAAATGTAGCGAGCGTGCTGGTGGAAAAAACCAACTTCACCATTCAGGGATCGGCGCAGTACCTGTTCCGCGAATTCGCCAAGACCTACCGCGACTGCACCTTCATCAACGTCGGTGACGATCTGGGCTTGGAAAACCTGCGCAAGGTGAAGATGAGCTACCGCCCGGCGCTGTTTGGCGAAAAGTTCACCCTCAGCCGTTACAGTGCTCAAGGCTGAATCCACCTCCGCGCCGTCCGGCGGCGCAGGGCTACAGAGTAATGCGTCTGCCTGTGCGTGTTCGCGCGCAGACAGGCACGGCGCGGAAATACGCGCCGCGCTGCTCACCGATCTCGACGCCCTGGTCGCTCTGGAGCGCCACTTCCCCGGCGACCGCCTGTCGCGGACCAGCCTGCGCCGCCTGCTGCACCGGGCCAGCGCCGAGGTGTGGGTGTATGAAGCGGCGGGGTGTGTGGCGGGCGACGCCGTGCTGCTCTACCGGCGCAATTCAGCCCAGGCGCGGCTCTATTCCCTCGTGGTTCATCCCCGTTATCAAGGCCGCGGCATCGCACGCGCGCTGCTCAAACACGCCGAACGGGCCGCTGCGCTGCGCGGGCGAGGGTGCCTGAGCCTTGAAGTGCGCGCCACTAACGCCCCCGCCTTGCGCCTGTATCAAAAGGCGGGCTTTAATCTCGTGCGTCAGATCGCCGGTTACTACGAAGACCACGCCCCGGCGCTGCGTCTGGAGAAACCAATAGCAGGCGCCATGTAGCAAGCAATCAAAGGCGAATATCCAGTATCATAGTTGCTTTACCACTGGCAACCAGCCGCTCGCAACCGCCTCTATGCAATACATCTACACCATGAACCGCGTCGGCAAGGTGGTGCCGCCGAAACGCGAAATCCTGAAAGACATCTCGCTCTCGTTTTTTCCCGGCGCCAAGATCGGCGTGCTGGGCTTGAACGGCTCCGGCAAATCCACGCTGCTGCGCATCATGGCGGGCGTGGACAAGGACTACATCGGCGAGGCGCGCCCGCAGCCTGGCATCCGCATCGGTTTGCTGGCGCAGGAGCCGCAGCTCGATCCGGAAAAGGACGTGCGCGGCAACGTGGAGGAGGCGGTGGCCGAGACCAGGGCGCTGCTCAAACGCTTCGACGAGGTGAGCATGCGCTTCGCCGAGCCGATGGGCGACGATGAAATGAACGCGCTGCTCGAAGAGCAGGCGCAGTTGCAGGAAAAGATTGACGCGGCGGGCGCGTGGGAACTGGATCGCACCCTGGAGGTGGCCGCCGACGCGCTGCGCCTGCCACCGTGGGAGACCGGGGTGAACAAGCTCTCCGGCGGCGAGAAGCGGCGCGTGGCGCTGTGCAGGCTGTTGCTGTCCAAGCCCGACATGCTGCTGCTGGACGAGCCGACCAACCACCTCGACGCCGAGTCAGTCGCGTGGCTGGAGCGTTTTCTGCACGAGTATCCCGGCACCGTCATCGCAGTCACCCACGACCGCTATTTTCTCGATAACGTCGCGGGCTGGATACTGGAGCTGGATCGCGGCCACGGCATCCCCTGGCAGGGCAACTATTCTTCGTGGCTGGAACAAAAGGAAAAACGCCTGGAGGTCGAGGAAAAGCAGGAGACCGCGCGTCAGCGCGCCATGAAGGCGGAACTGGAATGGGTGCGCAGCAATCCCAAGGGGCGCCACGCCAAGAGCAAGGCGCGCCTCGCGGCGTTCGACGAACTTGCCGCGCAGGACGTGCAGAAGCGCAACGAAACCAAGGATATCTACATTCCGCCCGGGCCGCGTTTGGGCGATTTGGTCATCGAGGCGGATGCTCTGCGCAAATCGTTCGGCGAACGGGTATTGATTGACGGCTTGAGCTTCAATCTGCCGCGCGGCGGCATCGTGGGCGTGATCGGCCCCAACGGCGCGGGCAAGACCACCTTGTTCCGCATGCTGGTGGGGCAGGAAAAGCCGGACGGCGGCACGCTGCGCATCGGCGAGACGGTGCAACTGGCCTACGTGGATCAGTCGCGCGACGCGCTGGACGGCGGCAAAACCGTGTGGCAGGAACTCTCCGGCGGCCTCGACATGATTACCGTGGGCAAGTTCGAGATGCCCTCGCGCGCCTACCTGGGGCGCTTCAACTTCAAGGGCAGTGATCAGCAAAAGCTGGTGAAGGATTTATCCGGCGGCGAGCGCAACCGCCTGCACCTCGCCAAGCTGCTCAAGAGCGGCGGCAACGTGCTGCTGCTCGACGAGCCGACCAACGATCTCGACGTGGAAACCCTGCGCGCGCTGGAAGAGGCGCTGTTGGATTTCGCCGGCTGCGTGGTGGTGATCTCGCACGACCGCTGGTTCCTGGACCGCATCGCCACCCACATGCTGGCCTTCGAGGGCGAGGGCGTGGTCACCTGGTTCGAAGGCAACTACGCCGACTACGAAGCCGACCGCAAGCGCCGCCTGGGAATAGAGGCCGACCAGCCGCACCGGCTGAAATACAAGAAGCTCACAGGATAAAGGCAGCCGGTGATTTGCTGGTGTTATCGAGTTTCGATAATATATGATTGTGGGCTTCGGGAACAAGCTTGCGCAGGACCTGTTCCTGGACCGGCGCAGCAAGGAGGCGCTGTCATTTCCACCCGACGTAAAGCGCGCGGCGCGCAGAAAGCTGCTCTATCTGCATGATGCCGACGATTTACTGGATTTGCGGGTTCCGCCCGGTAACCGGCTTGAACTATTAAAAGGCAAGTTGAAGGGTTACTATTCTATTCGTATCAACGATCAGTGGCGGGTGGTTTTCAGGTGGCAGGAGGGTAATGCCTGCGATGTACAGGTTGTTGATTACCATTGAAGCTCGATGGAGAGGTAACTATTATGCGTCAACCAAAAAATCCGTTTCATCCGGGGGAGATTCTGCTGGAGGAGTTTCTCATTCCGGGTGGAGTGACCCAGGTCGCCTTTGCGAAAAGGCTGGGCTGGACACGTGCACGATTGAACGAACTGATTAAGGGCAAGCGGGGCGTTACCGCGGAGGCGGCTCTGGATTTGGCCAAGGTGCTGGGCACGTCAGCCAAGGTGTGGATGAATCTTCAGGCCACCTACGATCTGGATCAGGTGATGAAGCGGAGAAAGGCGGCGTAAGCCTGGCGCACGCACAAGTCTTTTACAGCACTGCACGAAATGCCTGCAAATCTCCCCGCTGACTCCGTCGGCTTGGTCACGCCGCGAACGCTGCGCTTCAGCGAACCGCTGGCGCTTGATTGCGGGCGCACGCTGGAGAGCTACGATCTGGTCTACGAAACCTACGGCGAGCTGAACGCGGCGCGTTCCAACGCGCTGTTGATCTGTCACGCGCTGTCCGGCGATCATCACGCCGCGGGCTATCATACGCCGCAGGACAAAAAACCGGGCTGGTGGGACTCCTGCATCGGTCCCGGCAAGCCGTTTGATACCCGGCGCTTCTTTGTGGTGTCGCTGAACAATCTTGGCGGCTGCAAGGGCTCCACCGGGCCGGTGAGCGTGAATCCCGCCACCGGCAAACCTTACGGCCCGGACTTCCCCATCATCACGGTGCGCGACTGGGTGCGGAGCCAGAAGCGCCTGGGCGATGCGCTCGGCATCACGCAGTGGGCGGCGGTGATAGGCGGAAGCCTGGGCGGGATGCAGAGCCTGCAGTGGGCGATGGATTATCCTGACGGACTGCGCCACGCGCTGGTGATCGCCGCGGCAAGCAAGCTTTCCGCGCAGAACATCGCATTCAACGAGGTCGCGCGCCAGGCCATCATGTCCGACCCCGAGTTTCACGCCGGCCATTATTATGAACACAACGTCACGCCGCGCCGCGGGCTGATGCTGGCGCGCATGCTCGGCCACATCACCTATCTTTCCGACGACGCGATGCGCGCCAAGTTCGGGCGCGAGTTGCGCGAAGGCAAGCTCGGTTTCGGCTTTGACGTGGAATTCCAGGTCGAGAGCTATCTGCGCTATCAGGGCCAGTCGTTTGTCGAGCGCTTCGACGCCAATACCTATTTGCTGATGACCAAGGCGCTGGATTATTTTGATCCCGCCGCCGATTTCGATCATGATCTGGCGGCGGCGCTGAAAAACGCCCAGGCGGGATTTCTGGTGCTGGCCTTCACCAGCGACTGGCGCTTCCCGCCCGTGCGCTCGCGCGAGATCGTGCGTGCGCTGCTGGATAACGACCACGACGTGAGCTACGCCGAGATCGCCTCGCACGAAGGGCATGACGCCTTTCTCATACCCAATCCGCGCTACCAGGCGCTGCTGCGCGCCTACATGGAGCGCGTGGCCGCGGAGGCGGGCGTGTAATGGCCCTGCGTCCCGATCTTGAGATCATCAGCGAGTGGATCGCGCCCCACAGCCGCGTGCTCGATCTCGGCTGCGGCGACGGCGCGCTGTTGTCCTACCTCAATGCGACGCGCGAAGTCACCGGCTACGGCCTGGAGCTGGACGAGGATAAAATCCAGAAATGCGTCGAGAACAAGGTGAACGTGATTCAGAGCGACCTCGACGCCGGCCTGTCGGGTTATTTCGACGCGGATTCGTTTGACTACGTGATCCTGTCGCTCACCCTGCAGGCGGTGCGTTACCCGGAGCGGCTGCTGGATGAAATGCTGCACGTGGGCAGCGAGGGCATCGTCAGCTTCCCCAATTTCGGTTACTGGCAAAATCGTCTGCAAATCGCACTTGGCGGGCGCATGCCGGTATCGCGCAACCTGCCTAACGACTGGTACAACACGCCCAACATCCATCTGTGCACGCTCAGGGATTTTGAAAACCTGTGCGCGAAAAAAGACATCGTGATTCTGCAACGCACGGTGGTGGACCAGGCGCACCGCACCAGCCTGGGAATGACGCTGCTGCCTAATCTGCTGGGCGAGATTGCGCTGTACCGTTTCCGGCGCCGTCCGGATTGACCGGGGTGCCGCCCTCCAGACCGCTGATGCGCGCGCGCATCCTCCACAGCAGCCACAATCCCGGCAGCGCCGCAAGCGCGGTGAGGAAGAAAAAAATCACCCAGCCCAGCTCGTCGGCCAGCAGCCCCGCGGGCGGGCCGAGATATTGCCGGCCGAACGCGGCCAGCGCGGAAAACAGCGCAAACTGCATCGCCGTGTAACGGTGGTCGCACAGCGCCATGAGCAACGCCACAAACGCCGCCGTGCCCATGCCGCCGCTTACCTGCTCGAACACCACGGCGGCGACGAGCAGCGCGTAACTCTTTCCCGCCCACGCCAGCAGCATGAAGCTCAGGTTGGAAACCGCCTGCAGCACGCCGAACAGCATCAAGGCGCGGTAGAGCCCGAGTTTCGGCAACAGCGCGCCGCCAAACAGCGCGCCCAGAATCAGCGCCAGCAACCCCAGCCCCTTGTTGACTGCGCCCACCTCGCTCAGGGAAAAGCCCACGCCGCGCAGCAGAAAGGCGGTGCTCAACGTGCCCGCGAAGGCGTCGCCGAATTTGTACAGCACGATCAGCAGCAGTATCCACAACGCCCCCGCGAGAGAGTGCAGCGAAACGAAGGCTTTTATCGGCCCGGTCACCGCCTCCTGCAGGGTGCGCGGCGGAATGATGCGCCCGTCCGGCTCCGGGCCGAGCAGCGTGGCGATCACGCCGATCATCATCAAGCCCGCCAGAATGAGATACGTGGTCTGCCAGCCGAAATGGTCGGCGAGAATCAACGCGCCCGCGCCCGACGCCAGCATGGCGATGCGATAACCCATCACCGACACCGCCGCACCCGCGCCGCGTTCCGCCGGACGCAGCACGTCGGCCCGGTAGGCGTCGAGGGCAACGTCCTGCGAAGCGGAGGTGAAGGCGACGAACAGGGCGAGCGCCGCCAGCGCCCACAGCGCGTGCTGCGGCGAAGAAAGCCCCATCGCCGCGATGCCCAGCATGAGCGCAAGCTGCGTGGTGACCATCCAGCCACGCCGCCGCCCCAGCCACGGCGGCACAAACCGGTCCATGAGCGGCGCCCACAGGAACTTTATCGTGTAAGGCAAGCCCACCAGCGTGAAGATGCCGATGGTTTTCAAATCCACCCCCGCCGTCGTCATCCACGCCTGCAACGTCCCGCCGGTGAGCGCCAGCGGCAGCCCGGAGGAAAACCCAAGGAGCAGCACCACACCCACGCGGCGGTTGGTGAAGATGGTGAGATAGTCTTTAGGCGTCATTTTTTAAGAGTTGTTGTAAACCCTCTCCCTCTGGGAGAGGGCAGGGTGAGGGCGCATGCCTGCCGGCCTGATGATGGGCCACGCTTCACTTCACGCATCCTGCGATCACTGATTTTCTGGTATTGAATTGATAGGTTAATTAGAGCCTCTTCGGCTGGATGAAACGCATAACTCACAGTAATAATGCCTGTGCCTTGCGTCTGGCTTCCTCCGCAGGAACAGATCGAGTTCCTTCACCTAGTTGTGTGCCCATCGTTTGGCCCCCACTCATCATTCTAGAAGGCCGTGACTCTCCTGCGTTCCCACGCTTCGACCAAAACACTGTCCGCCCTCATCACAAACAATGCCATCAGGGTGCACATTAACCTCAACAATATATTCCTCTACCGTCATAGCATCATCGAAATCTCTTTCGCCATCGAGAAACTGTTGGATACGTTCAATTATGTCCTCGGCAATGACGCGTTGCGCATCCAGTAGTGTTGAATATACAAATGGATTACCTTGATCGTCCCATTCTACCGGGCGCTGCCCTTCAAGGAGGGTATCAATGTAAATGCAATATCTAGTCTCTGCCGCAGGTTTGTTTGTCACGATCATTGTCCTCTAAGGTATGGCACCATGCCATGCATCCTTGCAGGCATCTCCGAAAACACTATTGGCTAATTTTTTCATAAATAGCAGTGCGGTGACAACGCGCAACTCCAGCGCTTACTTGCTTTACGAAAGGCTCCTAGTAAATGTGATACATCGCCCCATAACAGCAATGATACCGCCTCTTCTTTTGTCGCGGGACGCAAATCTACAAATTCATGATATGCATGATCGTCTTCGGTTGGGCCACCACTCAGGTCCCATAGAGCTTGATACAACACAGGAATACCAACCTGCTCTGCGACAAAGAACTCCCTAGAATCAAGGTAATCTCGCAAAGCAGTTACATCATCTTCCGATGACGTGCCATGCAATAAGAGAAAACCACGCGACTTGTAGTTACCACCATCGCGATAGAGATACTCGAAGACTGAGAAGCTATTCCTCATGATTATTGCCTTCCGACGAAGACGTGATTTCTGTGGTATGACAAGAACTCAATGCTCGGCGCGAATCGTTCTGGCGCCTCGATCATTTGATTTTCGATAGGCAGAAATACATTCTTTATAAAGACCTCGTCGCGTCTGCGAAGCTCGTCGGAAAGGATAACTCGAAGATCATCCGACAAAGTGATAAGCCCTGTATCGAAAGCCTTATCATGTATTGCCGACAAGCATAGACCGTTGCTTGGGTTGAGTCGATTGGCTTTGTCTTTGCTCCAGGGCACGATATGGCTGGCAACCAACAACCTGGTCTCCGACACGCCAGAGATACAACAACGCCCCCGGTAACTACTCAATACGGCGCGACGGAAGAATGCTTGTTTAATTCTCTGCTCAATGAAAACTTGTCGGGTTTCTCCGGTGAAATTCTCAATGGCGATATCGTCATTCACCTCGACTGAGGCATCTTTTGTCGGGGCGTGATCTTGGATAAGATGCTGACGAAGTTTCTCGCACTCAACGGCCAACCGATCCCAATCAGCGTGAAACTCATCCCATATTTCACGATCCAGATTGGATGCACCTTTCAGTCCCTTTCGTCCAGTGCTGGTGATGGATGGGTCTAAGCTGGCAAAGTTGACTAGCTTCATAGCAAGCGCCGACGGAGTGCGGCCAATCAATGATGCCAGCTCGATTATTTCTGGATTACGGCTATGGAGCTTACCGAAAGGTGTTTGGCAGTAATAGTGGAAAGCCAACTTCAATTGTTCTTTTGTCCAGTTACCAGAACTTGAGAGGGCGTTTGGTGGAATTGGGGAAACAGTTGTCATGAAGCGGTCCTTATCTTGTAGGCGCGAAACGATCAACTTTGCCACTTCCCTAATTATATAGGCACAACGATAGTATCAGAAAATAGCCTATATGCCTGCGTAGCGGGTAGGATGGGTGGAACGCAAGCGTAACCCATTATTCCCCAAATTCGTCACCGTCATCCGCCCCCGCACCGCCCCACTCCAGCGGGTAAAGCCCGAGCTTCACATAACGGCGAAAGGTCGAATACGGCCATTGCGCGACCCGCTTCATATATCCGTGTTTTACCGGATTGTAATGGACGTAATCCACATACCTCTGCCAATCCAGTTCATCTTGTAACGCATGTTCCCAAAACCGCCGCTGCCAGATGCCGCGTTCGCCTTTTTTCATCCGGCTAGCCGAGCGCTGCTCCCCGGCGGGCAGGGCATGCGAAAACTCTGCTTTTATCCTTTTCCAACGGGTGGAGAAGTCAGCCGTTTCAGGCGGCAGCGTCCAAACACAGTGCAAGTGGTCAGGTAACACCACCATGGCCTCAATGTTGAACGGCAGCTCTCTCCGAATGCGTTGAAAGGCCTTTCGCAGCACATCAATGTGATCCGTCAATAGCGTTGCCGAGCGATCCGCCAGAGCGACGGTAAAGAAATAGCTCCCACCGGGTACAAAGTGGCGTCGGTAATTGGTCATGTCTTATTGCGGCATTGATGATGGGTTGCGCTTACGCTTCACCCATCCTACGCATGCTCCACCCATCCTACGTTGGCTAAAATCGCCTTCCTATTTAGGGGGCAGCCCTGTCATTCTGTATTGACACAATATATGGTATAATTTAGTTAACCGCACACATTATGTTGTGTTAGGCGGGAGGCCGTATCTTAATGAGATTCCTTAAAAGGGTAAGGAACCACCCGAAGAAACCGACTGTAGCTGGAAGCTTCGCTATAAGCTCACCATCGAGCTTCGCGTAAACTAACTTGGCTAATCTCGTCTTCGCGTCTTCTGCATCTTTGGCCGGAATTTCAAAGTTCCACTGCGCACCGTCATGGTGGTAGCTAAAAAGATATGTTTTGTAACCAAAGTTCATAGGAGAAATCCTTTTGAAATATTATGTGTATAAAGATGTACAGGGCTATTGGCGCTGGCGTCTACTGGCTGCTAACAATAGGACTATAGCTGATTCCGGCGAGGGATATGCCAACAAGCAAGACTGTGAATCAGGCATTCAGCTTGTTAAGCAGTCTTATACTGCACCAGTATACGAGGCAAAATAGTTCTGTAGCACTGCGACAAAAGGGGTCGAGGCTACCCTCGGCCCCTTCCCTCATTCTTTAGTTGCATTGTTCTTGGGCGGCCGTGTACTGTGTTAGGATGGATTGAGCTTAATCGCAACCCATCAGTTTCTCAAGTAACTCATCACGACAAAGTATAATCATAGTCCATCGTCAACGGCGCGTGATCGGAGAAGCGCTGCGCTTTATAAATCGAAGCCGATTTCACTTTATCCGCGAGGCCCGGCGTGATGACATGATAGTCAATGCGCCAGCCCACGTTTTTAGCCCACGCCTGACCGCGGTTCGACCACCAGGTGTATTGCTCCGGCTCCTGATTCACCACGCGGAACGCATCCACGAAGCCGAGCTTGCCGAATAGTTGATCCATCCACGCGCGCTCTTCGGGCAGAAAGCCGGAGTTCTTTTGATTCCCGCGCCAGTTCTTGAGATCAATGTTTTTATGCGCGATGTTCCAGTCGCCGCACAGGATGTATTCGCGTTTGCTGCGGCGCATTTTTTTCAGCACCGGCGCCAAGCGCTCCATGAAATCAAATTTCACCGCCTGCCGCTCCGGTCCCGATGAGCCGGAAGGGAGGTACAACGATACCACGCTCAGGTTTCCAAAGCGCGCCTCGATATAACGCCCCTCGGCGTCGAAATCCGGCCAGCCCAGTCCCATGATGATCTTGTCCGGCGTATGCTTGCAGTACAGCGCCACGCCGCTGTAGCCCTTTTTCACCGCGTCGTGGAAACAGGAATGGTAGCCGTCCGGGCGCAGCGCGCTGTCGGTCAGTTGATGCTCCTGCGCCTTGGTCTCCTGCAGGCAGACCACGTCGGGTTTTTGCTTCAGCATCCACGGGAAAAACCCCTTGCTGGCCGCGGAGCGGATGCCGTTGACGTTGAGGGTGATGATGCGCATGCGCGCAGCCTACCTGAAATTGCGCCGCGGCGCACCCCGCCGGCTGCATGCGCGGGCCATCAGTATGCCCACCTTATAAAAAAGTAAGAAATATAAATGTTGACTTACATTTTAAATAATGGTATAAATTCCATTAATGTCAGAAATAGAGGGTGTCGCCATGGAAACCTACCTGACCGTCAAGGGGCAGATCGTGATCCCGTCAAAAGTGCGGAGAAGGCTTGGAATGAAGGAAGGGACAAGAATCCAGATTGACGTGGACGAGCAGACGCACAAGATTGTTCTCACCCCGATTACCCATGAGTATATCCAGAGCATGCGGGGAAAATACAAGGGCAAGGGGCTGCTCAAGGCGCTGGCGGCGGAAAAAAAGCGCGAGAAGGAATTGTAAGTGTCACGCAAACCCAAGGCGCTGGTCCTCGACTCATGGGCGGTGCTGGCCTATCTGGAGGACGAAAGCTCGGGCCAGAAAGTGGCAGATATGATCGGCGATGCCCATGAGCATGGCATACCGCTGCTCATGTCGGTCGTAAACGCCGGAGAGGTTTGGTACATCCTCGCGCGAGAGGTATCCGAAACCGAAGCGGACAAGGCAGTAGACGGGCTGAGACTGCTTGGCATCGAATTTGTGGACGCCGACTGGCAGTTGGCGCGTGTCGCTGGAACATTCAAAGCCAATAATCGTATGTCCTTTGCTGATTGTTTCGCCGCGGCGTTGGCCAAGGAACATAAAGCAGACTTGGTCACGGGTGACAAGGAGTTTAAACAGATAGAGAATGCCGTAAAAATCAGTTGGGTCTGAGCGATTTTTCGGGAGACAGCCCATAACCGCCACTCGTGCAACGCATACCCTTTCACACGTTTCACTCAAAACAGCGCTGCTGTATTGGTTGAAGCTCGGCTGCATCAGCTTCGGCGGGCCGGTGGCGCAAATCAGCCTGATGCATGAGGAGCTGGTGGAGCGGCGGCGCTGGATTTCGGAGCGGCGCTTTTTGCACGCGCTCAATTATTGCATGATGCTGCCCGGCCCGGAGGCGCAGCAGCTTGCGACCTATATCGGCTGGCTGCTGCACGGCGTCAGGGGCGGCATCCTGGCGGGCGTGCTGTTTATCCTGCCGTCGCTGTTCGTGCTGCTCGGCCTGACCTGGGTGTATCTGGTATTTGGCGGTGTGCCGCTGGTGGCGGGGATTTTTTACGGAATCAAGCCGGCCGTTACGGCCATCGTGTTGTTCGCCGCGTATCGCATCGGCAGGCGCGCGCTCAAGAATGCCCTGCTGTGGGCGGTGGCCGCGGGGGCGTTCGCGGCCATTTTTGTGTTCAACGTTCCGTTTCCCTACATCATCGCAGGCGCGGGTCTCGCAGGCTATCTCGCCGGACGATTCCGCCCCGCGCTGTTTTCTTCCGCCAATCAGCATGGCGCGCCCGGTGCGGGCCACAGCCAGGCGTTGATTGACGATCACACGGCGCCGCCGGAACACGCGCGTTTCAGGCTCGCGCATGCGCTGAGTTTTGCCGCGGCGGGGGCGGCGCTTTGGATCGCCATGATGGCGCTGCTCTATGGCCGTTACGGCTGGGACGGCGCGCTCACGCAAATGGGCTGGTTTTTCACCAAGGTGGCGCTGCTCACCTTCGGCGGGGCCTACGCGGTGTTGCCGTACGTGCATCAGGGCGCGGTGGAGCATTACCAGTGGCTCAGCACTGGGCAGATGATGGACGGCCTCGCGCTCGGCGAGACCACGCCGGGGCCGCTCATCATGGTAGTCACCTATGTGGGATTCGTCGGCGCCTGGACCAAGCAGGTGTTCGGCCCGGATGCCCTGGCGCTCGCGGGTCTTGCGGGCGGACTGGTGGCGACCTGGTTTACCTTCCTGCCCTCATTCCTGTTCATCCTGGTGGGCGCGCCGCTGGTCGAGGCCACGCGCCACGCGCTCAAGTTCACCGCGCCGCTTTCCGCCATCACCGCCGCCGTGGTGGGCGTGATTCTCAATCTCGCGCTGTTTTTTGCCTATAACGTGTTCTGGCCGCAGGGTTATGCCGCGGGCCTCGATGTGTTTCCGGTGCTGGTGAGCATCGCCGCCTTCCTCGCGCTTGCGCGTTTTAACGCGGGCGTTATTCCGGTGCTCGCCGCCTGCGCCATATTGGGTATACTGCACGCCTTGATCATCTGACAATTGCAATCATGCAAGACTACCAACGCGAATTTCTTGATTTCACTTTGCGCATCGGCGTGCTCAGATTCGGCGAGTTCACGCTTAAATCAGGGCGGGTGAGCCCGTATTTCTTCAACAGCGGCCTGTTCAACAGCGGCGCGAGCCTCGCCCGCCTGGGGCGCTATTACGCCAGCGCGCTGGTGGACTCCGGCGTGGCCTACGACATGCTGTTCGGCCCGGCCTATAAGGGCATCCCGCTGGTGGCGGCGCTCGGCATCGCGCTCGCCGATCACCACGGGCGCGACGCGCCTTATGCCTTCAACCGCAAGGAGGTGAAGCGCCACGGTGAGGGCGGGGTGATCGTCGGCGCGCCGCTCGCGGGGCGGGTGCTGATCGTGGACGACGTGATCAGCGCGGGCGCCTCGGTCGCCGAGTCGGTGCAGATCATCCGGCAGACGGGCGCTGAGCCCGCGGGCGTATTGATCGCGCTGGACCGGCAGGAGCGTGGGAAAGGCGATTTGTCCGCGGTGCAGGAGGTGCAGCGGAATTACGCGATGCCGGTGTTGAGTATCGTCAAGCTCGACACGCTGCTGAGTTATGCGGCGCAAAAGCCGGAGGTGCAGCCCCATCTTGAAGCCATACGCGCCTACCGCGCGCGTTACGGCGTTCTGTGAGTTGTGGCAGCGGGACCAGGCCAGCAAGGACAAATTCCGCTGAAAAATACGCTAAAACTGGTCAATTACCTTGATTTGGCAGGCATCTTGCACTATTTTGTACAGGCTGGGGTAAAGTTTCGCGCCCCCGCTGATAGACGGGCGGGCTTGATTCCACTATAGTAGGGGCCATATATCAACGTGATATTCATTAATGTGAGGTATCCATGATTGACGGTTTATTAAATCTCTCCTTCTGGGGCTATGTCGCGGCGGCGCTGATTCTTACCCACATCACCATCGCCGGCGTGACCATTTATCTGCACCGTCACCAGACCCATCGCGGCCTGGACCTGCATCCCATCCCCAGCCACTTCTTCCGCTTCTGGCTCTGGCTGACCACGGGCATGGTCACCAAGGAGTGGGTGGCGATACACCGCAAGCATCACGCCAAGGTGGAGACCCCGGACGACCCTCACAGCCCCCAGGTCGCGGGCATCAAAAAAGTATTGTGGACTGGTACTGAACTTTACCGCGCCGAGGCGAAAAATCAGGATACCCTGGACAACTACGGCCACAACACCCCGGACGACTGGCTGGAGCGCAATTTCTACGTGCCCTACACTGCATGGGGCATACGCCTGATGCTGGTTATTGATCTGGTGCTGTTCGGCGCGGCCGGCCTCACCATCTGGGCGGTGCAAATGGCCTGGATACCGCTTTTCGCCGCGGGCGTCATCAACGGCATCGGCCACTGGTGGGGTTACCGCAACTATGAGTGCGCGGACGCATCGAGGAATATCGTGCCGTGGGGCATACTCATCGGCGGCGAGGAGTTGCACAACAACCACCACGCCTTCGGCAGTTCGGCCAAGCTTTCCTCCAAGTGGTGGGAATTCGACATCGGCTGGCTGTACATCCGCACCATGGAAATCATGGGATTGGCGCGGGTGAAGAAAGTGGCCATGGAGCCGCACATCGTGGCGCACAAGACGGGGCTGGATATGGACACGGTCAAGGCCGTGGTGGCGCACCGCCTGCGCGTGATGGCGCACTACGCGGAACACGTGCTGGAGCGCGTGCATGAAGAAGAGCTGCGCCTGGCGGAGGGCGCCAAGCGCCTGATGCTCAAGCGCACGCGCATCCTGCTCAAGCGCGAGGAGTCGCTTCTGAACGAGGACGCGAAACACACGCTGGCCCATGCCCTGAGCCACAGCCAGGCGCTGCATACGGTGTATGAATACAAGCAGCGCCTGCAGCAGATTTGGCAGCGTTCCGCCGCCACCCACGAGCATCTGCTGCACGCCCTGCAGGAGTGGTGCAAACAGGCCGAGGCGAGCGGCATCAAGGCCTTGCAGGAGTTCGCAGGAAGGCTGCGCGGCTATTCGTTGCAACCGGCCTGACCCCGGCCTTCACACCGGACAATAAAAAACCCGCCATTGGCGGGTTTTTTATTGTGGTACCTATTTCCAAATCCCCTCCCCCTGCCAGGGGGGCCGGGGAGAGGGTGCAACGCGGACTACTTGATCTTGGACTCCTTGTAGATCACGTGCTTGCGCACCACCGGATCGAATTTCTTGCGCTCCAGCTTGTCCGGCGTGTTGCGCTTGTTCTTCATGGTGGTGTAGTAGTGGCCGGTGTCGGCGCTGGAGACCATCTTGATTTTTTCACGCATGATTTAGTCTCCTAGACCTGCTCGCCGCGGGCGCGCATGTCGGCGAGCACCTGCTCGATGCCGAGCTTGTCTATGGTGCGCATGCCGCGGGTGGTGACGCGCAGGCGCACGAAGCGCTTTTCGCTCTCCACCCAGAAACGGTGGCTGCGCAGGTTGGGCAGGAAGCGGCGCTTGGTCTTGTTGTTGGCGTGCGACACGTTATGGCCCGCCATGGGGCGCTTACCGGTTACTTGGCATACTCTGGACATGACGAAAATCCCTGAAAGCGTGATTTAGCCCCCCATTATAGTAAAAAACCCTGGCTGTCACAAGGTGTGCAGCCTTACAGCATGCCGCGCTCGGCGAGGGATACGGCGCGCCCATCGCCGATGATGAAGTGATCCAGCACGCGGACCTCCACCAGCGCCAGGGCCTCCTTCAGGCGCAGGGTGATCTGTTCGTCGGCGCGGCTCGGTTCGGATACGCCGGAAGGGTGGTTGTGCGCGAAGATGAGCGCCGCCGCGTTGTGCGCCAGCGCCCGTTTCACCACCTCGCGCGGATGCACGCTGGCGCCGTCCAGCGTGCCGCGAAACAACTCCTCGAAGGCGATCACCCGGTGCCGGTTGTCGAGAAACAAACATCCGAACACCTCGTGCCGATAAGCGCGCAGGCAGGCGGTGAGGTAGGCGCGCGTGTCTTCCACATTGGACAGCGCACTGTCGCGCGTGAGCTTCTCCAGCAAATGGCGGCGCGCCATCTCCAGCACCGCCTGAAGTTGTGCGTACTTGGCGTCACCCAGGCCCGGCGATTCGCAGAAGTCTGCGCGCCCGGCCTCCAGTAAAGTACGCAGCGTGCCGAAGCGGGTAAGCAGTTCGCGCGCGAGGTCCACCGCGCTCTTGCCGCGCATCCCGGTGCGCAGGAAGATGGCGAGCAACTCCGCATCGGACAGCGCGGCGGGGCCGCGCGAGAGCAATTTCTCGCGCGGCCGTTCCTCCGCGGGCCAGTCGGTGATAGGCATGATTTTTCTACCTCGCGGCTTGCCGTAGACGGAACCTGAAATTGGCTCCCCCGTTAAGCGCTTGATTAGGGTAAAATTTATCCTACCATGAAATCTTTGGCCAACAAGCGCATTCTGCTCGGCGTCACGGGCGGCATCGCCGCCTACAAGAGCGCCGACCTCACGCGCCGGTTGCGCGAGGCGGGCGCCGGGGTGCGCGTGGTGATGACGCGCGGCGCCACCGGGTTCATTACCCCGCTTACCTTGCAGGCCCTGTCCGGCCACGCGGTGCGTCTGGAACTGTTCGACGCCAACGCCGAAGCGGCGATGGGGCACATCGAGCTGGCGCGCTGGGCGGATGCGGTGCTGGTCGCGCCGGCGAGCGCCGATTTCATGGCCAGGCTGGCGCACGGACGCGCCGATGATCTGCTCAGCACCTTGTGTTTGGCCACCACCGCGCCCATCGCGCTTGCGCCCGCCATGAACCAGCAGATGTGGCTCAACGCGGCGACCCAGGCGAATAAATCTATTTTGGAAACGCGCGGTATACGTCTGTTCGGCCCCGCCGAAGGCTCACAGGCCTGCGGCGAAACCGGGCCGGGGCGCATGCTGGAGCCGCTGGATATTGCCGCGCTTGCCGCGCAACTGTTTGAGAGCAACGTATTGAGCGGCGCTCGCGTGCTGGTGAGCGCGGGTCCCACGCGCGAGGCGCTGGACCCGGTGCGTTATATCAGCAACCGCAGTTCCGGCAAGATGGGCTACGCCATCGCCGAGGCCGCCGTCGAGGCCGGCGCGCGCGTCACCCTGGTGAGCGGGCCGGTGAGCCTCGCCACGCCGGAACGCGTCGCGCGCGTGGACG
Organism: Gammaproteobacteria bacterium; assembly: GCA_003599485.1. Lineage (GTDB taxonomy): Bacteria > Pseudomonadota > Gammaproteobacteria > SURF-13 > SURF-13 > SURF-13. The sequence goes on along the minus strand of QZKM01000027.1, from coordinate 24,951 downwards.
TGGTGAGCGCCGAAGAGATGCGGCAGGCGGTGCTGGCGCACGCGGGGGAGAGCGATATCTTCATCGCGGCGGCGGCGGTGGCGGACTACCGCGCGCTGGAACCGGCGCAACAGAAGATGAAGAAAGGCAGGGAAAAGCTTGATCTCGCGCTCACGCGCAATGCCGATATTCTGGAGAGCGTGAGCGCCCTGGCGCGCGCGCCGTTCACCGTGGGCTTCGCCGCCGAGACGGAAAACCTGGAGCAGAACGCCGAGGCCAAGCGGCGCGCCAAAAAACTGGATATGGTGGCGGCCAACCGGGTGGATCGCGCCGGCACGGGATTTGACGGCGATGAGAATGAGATCGAACTGTTCTGGGAAGGCGGGCGCAAACATCTGCCGCGCGCACCCAAGCCGCGCCTGGCGCGCGAACTCGTCAGCGTCGTGGCTGAACGGTTTCATGCAAAAAATCCAGCTTAAGATACTCGACCCGCGTCTGGGCAGGGAGATTCCCTTGCCGCATTACGCCACGGAAGGCTCCGCCGGACTGGATTTGCGCGCCTGTCTCGATAAACCGCTCACCCTCGCGCCGGGCGAGACGCAGTTGATTCCCACCGGCATGGCGATTCACATCGCCGATCACGCGCTGGCCGCGGTGCTGCTGCCGCGCTCCGGCCTGGGTCACAAGCATGGCATCGTGCTCGGCAATCTGGTCGGCTTGATAGATTCGGACTATCAGGGTCAAGTCTTTGTTTCGTGCTGGAACCGCGGCCGGGCCCCGTTCACCATCGAGATCGGCGAGCGCATCGCGCAGATGGTGCTGCTCCCCATAGTGCGCGCGCAGTTCGAAGTGGTGAGTGAATTCAACGAGACTCAACGCGGCGCGGGCGGATTCGGGCATTCGGGAAGACAGTGACAAGATAAAAAGAATGACAATGGAAATTCCGGAGACGATTTTCAAGGCTTACGACATCCGCGGCATCGTCGGCAAGACGCTGACGGCGGAGATCGTGCGTGAAATCGGCCGCGCCATAGGCAGCGAGGCGCGCGCGCGCAGGCAGGATACTGTGGTGGTGGGGCGCGACGGGCGGCTGTCCGGGCCGGAATTTGCGAAATCGTTGAGCGAGGGCTTGTGCGCCGCCGGAGTCAACGTGATAGACATCGGCATGGCGCCGACGCCGGTATTGTATTTCGCCACCCATCACCTTAACACCGGCTCCGGCGTGGCGATCACCGGCAGCCACAACCCGCCCGATTACAACGGCATCAAGATCGTGCTGGGCGGCGAGACCTTGTCCGGCGAGGCGATCAGCGCGCTGCGCACGCGCATCGTGCAGGGCGATTTGACCCAGGGCGCGGGCGCGTGGAAATCCGTGGACGTGGCGCCCGATTACATCGCGCGCGTGACCTCCGACGTGCGGCTGGCGCGGCCTCTGAAAATCGTGGTGGATTGCGGCAACGGCGTAGCGGGGATGCTTGCGCCGCGCGTGCTGCGCGCGCTGGGCTGCGAGGTTACGGAACTTTTCTGCGAGGTAGACGGCCGCTTTCCGAATCATCACCCCGATCCCAGTCAGCCGGAGAATCTGGAAGATTTGATCCGCACGGTGAAATCCGGCGGCGCGGAGCTGGGACTCGCCTTCGACGGCGACGGCGACCGTCTGGGCGTGGTGACGGCGGAGGGGCGCATCATCTGGCCGGACCGCCAGCTCATGCTGTATGCCGCGGACGTGCTGTCGCGCAATCCCGGCGCGACCGTCATTTACGATGTAAAATGCACGCGTAACCTGGCCAGGGTGATTACCGGGCACGGTGGCAGGCCCTTGATGTGGAAGACCGGTCACTCGCTCATCAAGGCCAAGATGAAGGAAACCGGCGCACTGCTCGCGGGCGAGATGAGCGGCCACGTGTTCTTCAAGGAGCGCTGGTATGGTTTTGACGACGGCTTGTACACCGCGGCGCGGCTGCTGGAAATCCTGTCGCGCGATGCGCGTCATCCCGGCGCGGTGTTCAACGCGCTGCCGGAGACGGTGAACACGCCGGAACTGAAGCTGGAGATGCGCGAGGGCGAGCACTTCAAGCTCATGCGGCGTTTGCAGGAGAGCGCCGATTTTCCCGGCGCCAAACTCACCACCCTGGACGGCGTGCGCGCGGATTTCGAGGATGGGTGGGGCCTGGCGCGCCCCTCCAACACCACGCCTACGGTGATCATCCGCTTTGAAGCGGAAAATAAAGCGGCGCTCGCGCGCATCCAGAATGAATTTCGCGCCGCGCTGTTAAAGCTTGATCCGGATTTGAAATTGCCATTTTGACAACGTCATGAGTGTGAACAACGCGGCCAACATCGCCCACGTGCTGACCGAGGCGCTGCCTTACATCAAGCGCTACCGCGGCAAGACCATCGTCATCAAATACGGCGGCAACGCCATGGTGGACGAGTCGCTGAAGAATGGCTTCGCGCGCGACGTGGTGCTGATGAAGCTGGTCGGCATCAACCCGGTGGTGGTGCACGGCGGCGGACCGCAGATCGGCAAGCACCTGGAGAAGCTCGGCAAGCCGAGCCGGTTTGTCGAGGGTCTGCGCGTCACCGACAGCGAAACCATGGACGTGGTGGAGATGGTGCTGGGCGGCCTGGTGAACAAGGAGATTGTGAACCTCATCAACCGCCAGGGCGGTTCCGCGGTGGGGCTGTCCGGCAAGGACGGCGACCTGATCCGCGCGCGCAAGCTCACCCTGACGCGCAACACGCCGGAACCTGACGCGCCGGAGATCATAGACATCGGTCACGTGGGCGAGGTGGCGAGCATAGACGCCTCGGTCATCAACATGCTGGTGAGCGGCGACTTCATCCCGGTGATCGCGCCGGTAGGCGTGGGCGAAGATGGGCAGTCCTACAACATCAACGCCGATCTGGTGGCGGGCAAGCTGGCCGAGACCCTGCGTGCGGAGAAACTCATGCTGCTGACCAATACCGCTGGCGTGCTCGACAAGCAGGGCAAGCTGCTGGCGCGGCTGAACGCCAAACAGGCGAGCACGCTGATTGAAGACGGCACGATATACGGCGGTATGCTGCCCAAGGTGCGCTGCGCGCTGGACGCCGTGCAGGGCGGGGTGGCGGCGGCGCACATCGTGGATGGGCGGGTGCCGCACGCCGTGTTGCTGGAGTTGCTTACCGATCAGGGTGTGGGTACGCTGATCGAAGGTTAATATCCGTGGACAAAACAGAATTGACGGAATTCTTCCAGCGCACGCCGCGCCTCGCCGAACTCTGCACGCAGGGTGGCTGGCCCGCGCCGGAAAGCCTCAAGCTCGACGTCATGCAACAACGGGGCGAGGAGGTGGTATGCGACGTGCGCTTCGATGAAGTGATAATGGAAGGTTCAGGCTGCGAGGCCGGCCGCGTGCCGTGCTGGGGGCAGTTTCGCCTGCGCCTGGACGAAGGCGGAAAAGTCGCCGCCGCTGAGCTGATGGAAGGCGGCCGCGGGAATGGTTAAGGCTTCACCGTCTGCCGCCCGGCCCTGATTTCACGATAGCGTTTTAACTCCGCCTCGGCCCTTTCCCTGATATTGTCCTGCTCGGCCTGTTTGGCCTGGATGAAGTCCTGATACTGTTGCCGCCGGGTCTCCAGCGCGCCGATGTCTTTTTGCAGCTTTTCCGGCAGCGGCTTGCCCGCGCCTTGCAGCGCCTCGGCGCGTTTGTTGAGATCAGCGAGTTGCCTGGTGACCATGCTGAGATTACCCTGCATGATGCTGAGGGTGATGTCCAGCGCAGCCAGCTTCTGGTCGCGCGAGCGCAGGATGTCGTCCTCGCTGAAATAAGTGCGCAGCAGGGTGTGGTCGTAAGCTGCCTGCTCCTCGGCGCGTTTCTTTTCCTCGGCCTTTAATTGCTGCTGCCGTTCTTCCTCCGCCAATTGCTCCGGCGTTTTCGCGGCGTCCGTCTTCTTGACGGTCATGCCCTGCTTGTTCAGTTCGGAGCGTCCCTGCTCCGCGTATTCCGGCGGGATGCTGTCGCCGTAGTGCACCTGGCCTTTTTCGTCCACCCATTTATACAGTTTTCCGGCGTGCGCGGATAAACTCATGCCCAGGGCAATTAGAGCCAGCAACACGGACAGGCGCTTCATTGCGGTATCTCCCTGTTCTCAGTGTGCAAGCTGCTCTTTTGCGCGCGCAATGGCTGCCCGCACTTGCGCGGGTGCGGTGCCGCCCAGGTGATTGCGCGCCGCCACTGATCCCTGCGGTTCAAGGATGTCAAATACATCCTGTTTTATGGCCGCAGAGAAACCATGCAGTTCATCGAGAGTAAGCTCAGTGAGTTCACGCCTGGTTTCAATGGCGTGACGCACGATCTTACCTACGATTTCATGCGCGTCGCGGAACGGCACGCCATTTTTGGTGAGATAGTCGGCGAGGTCGGTGGCGGTGGCAAAACCGCTCGCGGCGGCGTGCAACATGCGCTCGCGTTTAAGCTGCATCGCGCCCAGCATCGCGGTGTACACGCGCAGCGAATCCTGCACCGTGTCCACGGTGTCAAATACCGGCTCCTTGTCTTCCTGGTTGTCCTTGTTGTAGGCGAGCGGCTGCGCCTTCATGAGCGTGAGCAAGGCCATGAGATGACCGGTGACGCGTCCGCTCTTGCCGCGCACCAGCTCCGGCACGTCCGGGTTTTTTTTCTGCGGCATGATGGAGGAGCCGGTGCAGAAGGCGTCGCCCAGGTCCACGAAATCAAATTGCGCCGAGGACCACAAGATCAGTTCTTCGGAAAAACGCGACAGATGCGTCATCAGCAGCGCCGCCGCCGCGGTGAATTCGACGGCGAAGTCGCGGTCGCTCACCGCATCGAGCGAGTTTTCCGCGGGCGCGTCAAAGCCCAGCAGTTCTGCTGTATAGGCGCGGTCTATCGGATAGCTGGCGCCGGCCAGCGCCGCCGCGCCGAGCGGCATGACGTTAACGCGCTTGCGGCAGTCCTTGAAGCGCGCGCGGTCGCGCTCCAGCATCTCAAACCAGGCCAGCATGTGATGACCGAAGGTCACAGGCTGCGCGACTTGCAGGTGGGTGAAGCCGGGCAGGATGGTCTCGGCCTCGCGCCCGGCGATGTCGAGCAGCACCGTTTGCAGGTCTTTTATTTGCTGGAGGATCGCGTCTATCGCGTCGCGCAGATACAGGCGCAGATCGGTGGCGACCTGGTCGTTGCGCGAGCGCCCGGTATGCAGTTTCTTGCCCGCTTCGCCGATGCGCTCGATGAGACGCGCCTCGATGTTCATGTGCACGTCTTCCAGCGCCACCGACCAGTCAAACTTGCCGGTTTCAATATCGTGCTCGATGTCCTGTAATCCGGCCACGATGGCGGCGCATTCGGCCTCGCTCAACACGCCCACGTGCGCCAGCATCCGCGCGTGCGCGATGGAGCCCAGGATGTCGTGCTTGTACAGGCGGCGGTCAAAGGCGACGGAGGCGGTAAAACGCTCCACCAGCGCGTCGGTCTGCTGCGTGAAGCGGCCCGCCCAGGGTTTGTCCTTGTTCATTTTTCCGGCCATGAGGCTAATAAGTATAGACTATGTCGCAGAACAGGGCGACGCTGGCGGACTGTTTTTCCGGCGGCTTGCTATGCTATGGTGTCAACGCCATTCGAGGAAGGACATGAATACGGGCGGTGATAAATTATTCCTGCCGGACTTCTGCGGACTGCGCCGGGTACTGACCCTGCTGGTGATGGCCGAACTGCTGGCCCTGGTGCTGGCCCTCGGCGCGCTGCAAAGCGCCGACCGCTGGAGCGATCTCGGCGTGATCTCGCTGTTCGTGCAGTGGGTGGCGCTGGTGAGCGGCGCGGCGCTGTGCATCGGGCGGCGCTGGCTCAAAAAACTCTCCAACAGCCAGGCCGCCGCGGTGAGTTATGTGTTATTGCTGGCGGTGACCGCCTTGCTGAGTGAAGCGGCCTACCGGCTGTTGCAGAGTGACCTGCTCGGCGTAACCCTGCCTCCGGGCTGGTACGGAGATTTTCTGCTGCGCAATCTGGGCGTGAGCGCCATCGTGAGCGCGCTGGCGCTGCGTTATTTTTACGTGCAGCACCAGTGGAAAAGCCATGTCGAGTCCGAGGCCGCAGCGCGCATCCAGGCCCTGCAATCGCGTATGCGCCCGCATTTTTTCTTCAACAGCATGAATACCATCGCCAGCCTTACACGTAGCCGCCCTGAGCTGGCCGAAACCGCGGTGGAGAACCTGGCCGATTTGTTCCGCGGCAGCCTGTCCGACGCGCGTGACCGCGTGACCCTGGCTGAGGAACTGGAGTTGGCGCATAAATATGTGAGCATGGAAAAATTACGCCTGGGGGAGCGCTTGACGGTGGAGTGGAATCTGGACGGTGTGCCGCAGGATGCCCTGCTGCCGCGCTTGAGCCTGCAACCGCTGCTGGAAAACGCCGTCTATCACGGCATCGAGCCGCTGCCGCAGGGCGGCGCCGTCACGGTGTGCGGTGAATACGGGCAGGGCAGGGTAAGCATTACCGTAGAAAATCCGCTGGCGCCGGTACCGGGGCGCGTCCACACACGCGGCAACCGCATGGCGGTGGAAAATCTGCGTGAGCGGTTGCAGGGCTATTATGGTTCGAGCGGTGAATTGTTGATCGAAGAAGAAGGTGGAGATGCCCCGCGCTACCGGGTGCGGCTGCGCTTTCCTTATCAAAGGGCCGGGACATGAAGATACTGATCGTGGACGACGAGCCCTTGGCGCGCGCCAGGCTGCGCGGCTTGCTGGCGGAGACCGAGGCCCAAGTGGTGGACGAAGCGGAGGACGGCAGGCAGGCGTTGCTGAAGTACAACGAGCACCAGCCCGACGTGGTGCTGATGGACATCCGCATGCCCGGCATGGATGGGCTGGAAGCGGCGCGTCACCTGTCGGGTCTGGAGCAGCCGCCGGCGGTGATCTTTACCACCGCGTATGATGACCACGCGCTGGACGCCTTTGAAGCCGGCGCCGTGGATTATCTGTTGAAGCCGGTGCGCGCGGAACGCTTGCGCGCGGCGCTCGCCAAGTCGCGTCAACCCAACCGGGCGCAACTCGAACGCCTGCGCCAGAACGCCGGGATGCCGCACGCGCGCACCCATCTCAGCGTGCATGCGCACGGCAAGATCAGTCTCATTCCGGTGGACGAGATACGTTATTTCAGGGCGGATCAGAAATACGTCACCGCCGCCTATGCAGGGGGTGAGGTGCTGATTGAAGAGCCACTCAAGTCGCTGGAGCAGGAGTTCGGCGCGCGTTTTCTGCGCGTCCACCGCAACGCCTTGGTGGCGTGCGCGTTCGTGGCCGGGATGGAAAAGGGCGCACGGGACAGTTGGCACATCCGGCTGCGCGGGACGGAGGAACTGATCGAGATCAGCCGCCGCCACGCGAGCGAGGTGCGCAGAAAGCTGCACGACTTGCCGTAACGAATATTTGGACGCCCATTTGCTTATCCGCGAGCTTGGTCTTAACATTAGCGTCTCGATTTTCGGTTCAAGCAGCCATGTCCTCGTTGCCGTTACGCATCGCCACCCGAAAAAGCCCGCTCGCCTTGTGGCAGGCCGAGCATGTGAAACAGGAGTTGCAAAAGACGCATCCCGGCCTCGCTGTCGAACTGGTGCGCATGAGCACCCAGGGCGACCGGGTGCTGGATACTCCGCTCGCCAAGGTGGGCGGCAAGGGCTTGTTCGTCAAGGAGCTGGAAGAGGGATTGCTGAACGGCCAGGCCGACATCGCGGTGCACTCCATGAAGGACGTGCCGGTGGAATTTCCCCCGGGTTTGCACCTGCCGGTGATCGGCGTGCGCGAAGACCCGCGCGATGCGTTTGTTTCCAGCCGGTACGCGACGCTGGACGATTTGCCCAAAGGCGCACGCGTCGGCACCTCCAGCATGCGCCGCCAGTGCCAATTGTATGAGCGCCGCCCTGATCTCAACATCACCAGCCTGCGCGGCAACGTGAACACCCGTTTGAGAAAACTGGATGAAGGCGAATTCGACGCCGTCATCCTCGCCGCCGCCGGCTTGTTGCGCCTCGGCTTTGCAAAACGCATCACGCAATTTCTTCCCACCGGCGTGAGTCTGCCCGCCATCGGCCAGGGCGCCATCGGCATCGAGTGCCGCAGCGATGATGCGCGCGTGCATGACCTGATCCGGGTGATGAATCACGCCGAGACCCAAATCAGGGTGACGGCGGAGCGCGCCATGAACCATCGCCTGCAGGGCGGGTGCCAGGTGCCGATAGCCGGCCACGCCGAATTCAAGGACGGAAAACTTTTTCTGCGCGGGCTGGTCGCACGCCCCGACGGCAGCGAGGTGGTGCGCGGCGAAATCAGCGGCGCGCCGGAACAGGCCGGGCGTCTCGGCGTTGCGCTGGCCGACGATCTGCTGGCGCGTGGCGCGCGCGCGATACTGCGCGATGTGTATGCGGATGAACGCTTCGCCGAAGGCTAGGGCGCAGTCGCTCAAGGGGGTGGGCGTGTTGGTGACGCGCCCCGCGCAGCAGGCCGCGGAGTTGTGCGAACTGATCGAGGAGCAGGGCGGACGGGCGCTGTTGTTTCCGGTGCTGGAGATCGTGGCCGCCGAGGAAAGCCCCGCGCTGCTCGATCTCGTTGACCGGCTGGACGAATTCGATATCGCCATCTTCATCAGCGCCAACGCGGTGGACAAGGCGCTGTCGTTGATCCTGGCGCGGCGCCCGCTGCCCGCCCACTTGCAACTGGCGGTGGTGGGAAACAGCACCGCCAGGCAATTGCAGGAATTCGGCATACACGCCGACCTCATCCCGGCGCAGGGCTTTAACAGCGAGGCGCTGCTTGCGTTGCCGGAGATGCGGGAGGTGCATGGAAAGAACATCGTGATCTTCCGCGGTGCGGGCGGACGCGAGTTGTTGGCGCAAGCCTTGCGCGAGCGCGGCGCCCGCGTGGAGTACGCCGAGGTGTACAGGCGCACCAAGCCGCAGGCGGACGTGAGCGCCCTGCTTGAAGAACTGCGTCAGAACAAGGTGCAGGTGGTGACCGCCACCAGCAGCGAGGCCGTGCGCAATTTGCTGGAGATGGCGGGCAAGGAAGGCGCACAGCGGCTGCGCGCCCTGCCGCTCGTCGTGTTGAGCGCGCGCATCGCCGAAGACGCGCGCGCCCTGGGTTTTAAATCGGTGACGGTGGCGCAGCTCGCCGGCGACGAGGCCTTGGCGGAGGCGGTAGTGCAGGCCGTGCGGCGCAGGTACACATAGCGACCTAAATCTACTGCGCGGTTTTGATGCGGGTGCGTGCGGTGCTCGCGATCCTCACCTACTTCTATGTAGGCTCCGGTCGCTGCGCTCCACCGCCCCCGCCTCAAACCCGCTCGCTACGATTTATGTCGCTATGTATAAATAATTACGGCGCGGGCTTTTCGTTGAATTCGAAAGGATCGGAATAGAAATTTTCCAGCGCCAGGCCCTGTTTGAGCAGGGACGCCTGCGCGTCGCGTACCATGGCGGGCGGGCCGCTGGCGTACACCTCATGGCCGCTGAGGTCAGGAAAATCCTCCATCACCGCGGCTGCCGCATAACCCGTTTTTCCCGGCCAGTGCGCCTGCGGCTGCGACAGCACCGGCGTGTAGCGTACATGGCGATGTTGCGCCTGCCAGGCGCGCGGCAAATGATCGAGATACAGGTCGCGTTCGCTGCGCGCACTCCAGTAAAGATGCATGGGGCGGGTGACGCCCTCGGCCAGGGCGTGCTCAATCATGCCCTTGATCGGGCCGAAGCCGGTGCCGCCCGCGATAAAGATGACCGGGCGGGTGGAGTCCTTGCGCAGGTAAAAGTTTCCCAGTGGACCTTCAAGGCGCAGCAGGGCCTTTTCTCTGAGTCCGGAAAATACGTCGCCGGTAAAGCGCCCGCCCTCGACGTGCTTGATGTGCAGCTCGATGAATTCATCCGCGTGCGGCGCGTTGGCGATGGAGAAGCTGCGCCGCCTGCCTTCGGGCAGCAGAAAATCTATGTATTGTCCGGCGAGAAATTGCAGGCGTTCCGTGGCGGGCAGCTTGAGTTGCACGCGCATCACGTCTTCGGACAAGCGCTCCAGCCGCGCCACGCGGCACGGCAATATCCTGGGCTGGATGCCGCAGGCGGCGTTCACCGTGCGCGCCTCTATAACCAGGTCGCCCGCCGCGTGCGCCTGGCAAAGCAGCATGAAACCCGCCTGCTGTTCCGCCTCGCTCAGGGTGGTGTTCAGCAACGCGGTGTCGAATCTGCCATAATCAATGCGGCCCGCAATCCGTCTGCCCTTGCACGAGCCGCACACGCCGTTGCGGCAACCGTAGGGCAGCACGACGCCCTGGCGCAACGCCGCATCGAGCACCGTCTCCTCCGGCGAGGCGTGAAATTCCATGCCGCTGGGCTGCAGGCGAACTTTGAAAGTCATGAGTGGCTGCGTGTAAAACTATCTATTATCGCTGTTTTTTATCCAGAGAGGAATCTTGTTTAATTATCCGGTATTCATCGCGGGTTGCGGCGACATCGGCCGCCGCGTCGCCGCCCTGCATCGCGCGCGCGGCGACAGCGTGAGCGCGCTGGCGCGCACGCCGGCGGGCGCATCAAGCCTGGCCGCGCGGGGTATTACCCCGCTGGCGGGTAATCTGGATAATGCGGATACGCTGACGCGATTATCCCTGCGCCGCCTGTCTGCGTGCGACGCACAAGCAGGCGCACGCGTGTATTACTTCGCTCCGCCGCCGGAAGGCGCGGCGCATGACCCGCGCATCGAGCATTTTATGCAGGCCGTGCAGGGCGCGCCCGCGAAGCTGGTTTATATCAGCACCAGCGGCGTGTACGGCGATCATCGGGGTGGCTGGGTCACGGAACATACGCCGCCCAATCCGCAGACGGCCCGTGCCCGGGCGCGCCTCGCCGCTGAAAATGTTTTGCTCGACTGGAGCCGCCGCAGCCAGGCGCCGCTGGTGATACTGCGCGTAGGCGGCATATACGGACCGGGGCGTCTGCCCATCGCGCGCATCCGGCGCGCCGAGCCGGTGGTGCGGCGCGAGCAGGCGCCGTATACCAACCGCATTCACGCCGATGATCTGGCGCGGGTGTGTATCGCCGCCATGGAGCACGGAAACGGGATTTACAACGTGTGCGACGGCGAGCACAGCACCATGACCGATTATTTCAACGCCGTGGCCGACGCGCACGGCCTGCCGCGTCCACCGCAGATTTCTCTGGTTGAAGCGCAAATGAAGTTGAGCCCGGGCATGGTGCCGTATCTTAACGAGTCGCGCCGCATGGACAACCGGCGCATGCGCGAGGAACTGGGCGTCACCTTGCTCTACCCCACGCTGGAACAGGGGCTCAAGTCCTGCGCGGCGGATACAGCGCCAGGGTGACGAGCACCAGCAGGCCAAACAGGGTGTAGATCGTGGTGAACGCACACTCCGGCGCGTCATAAAACAATAAATGGTTCAGCCAGTAACCGATGAAGCTCATCTCGTAGCGGGTGTCTCCGGCGAGCCCGCGCAGAGCATTTTCCAGCACCGTGAGCGGACAACGCACCCCCAGCCACGCCTCCGCCACCACAAAACCGATGGCGGCGAGGTGCAGCCAGCGGAACCACCGGTTGCGCGTCCATGTCCAACGCCTGATCCAGCCCGCGACAACCAGCGCCTGGCCCCCGATCACGAATAACACGTAACTCGCGTGCAGAATAAGCACGCCGTCGGCCAGCAGAGAATATAAACCTGCGTCCATCACAAACTGAATTCAGCCACCACCGGCGCGTGATCGGAAGGACGCTCCAGCTTGCGCGGCGCTTTGTCCACGCGGCAGGACGCGCACAGCGCGCGCAGCGCGGGGCTGAGCAGGATGTGGTCTATGCGCAGGCCGTGATTGCGCCGGAACGCGCCCGCGCGATAGTCCCACCAGGTGTAAACTCCGCCGCCCGGCTCAAACAGGCGCAGCGTATCCACCAAGCCCATGTTCAAAAGCGCGCGGAACGCGGCTCGCTCCGGCTCGCTCACCAGCACCTGTCCTTCCCAGAGCTTGGGGTCGTGCACATCCAGGTCTTGCGGCGCGATGTTGAAGTCGCCCAGCACGAGCAGGCGCTCATGCGCGGCCAATTGCGCCTGGAGGTAGGTGCTGACCTTTTCCAGCCAGGCGAGCTTGTACTGATATTTGTCCGAACCCACACTCGCCCCGTTCGGCACGTAGAGATTGATGACACGCAGGCCGTCGTAATCCGCCGCGAGAAAACGGCGCTGCTCGTCCTCCAGGCCGGGGATGTTGTTCTGCACTTCACCCGGCCGGGCGCGGCTCAATAGCGCCACTCCGTTATAGGTTTTTTGCCCGCTGTACACCGCCTGATACCCCACGTCGTGGATTTCGGACAGCGGGAAATCGTCATCCGTGAGTTTGGTTTCCTGCAGCGCGAGAATGTCGGGTTGTTCCGTTTGCAGCCATGCCAGCACGTGCGGGAGGCGCACGCGCAGGGAGTTGACGTTCCAGGTGGCGGCTTTAAACGGCTTCACGCCGCGAGGCCATGATGGCGCAACAGGGCGTCTATCCGCGGCTCGCGCCCGCGGAAGGCGACGAACAACTCCAGCGCGTCGCGCGCGCCGCCCTGCTCCAGCACGGTGTGCAGGAATTCCGCGCCGGTAGTCTGGTCGAAGATGCCGCGCTCCTCGAACTTGGCGTAGGCGTCGGAGGACAGCACCTCGGCCCACAGGTAGCTGTAATAGCCTGCCGCGTAGCCGCCCGCGAAGATGTGGGTGAAGCTGTTGGCGAAGCGCTCGAACTCCGGGGGCTTCACCACCGCCACCGCGTCGCGCACTTGTTGCAGCAGCTCACGCACCTGAGCGCCCTTGCCGGGGTCAAACTCCAGGTGCAAACGGAAATCAAACAGCGCGAACTCAAGCTGGCGCACCATGTGCATGCCGGACTGGAAATTCCGCGCCTTGAGCATTTTATCCAGCAGCGCCTGCGGCAGCGGCGCATGGGTTTGGTGGTGGCCGGAGATCACGTCCAGCGCCTCACGTTCCCAGCACCAGTTTTCCATGAACTGGCTGGGGAGTTCCACCGCGTCCCAGGCCACGCCGTTGATGCCGGACACGCCGAGATGATCCACGCGCGTCAGCATGTGGTGCAGGCCGTGGCCGAACTCGTGAAACAGCGTCACCACTTCGTCGTGGGTGAGCAGCGAAGCCTGCTCGCCAATTGGCGCGCTGAAATTGCAGGTGAGATAGGCGACCGGCGTTTGCACCCCGGCGCGCGTGCGCATGCGCGCCACGCATTCGTCCATCCATGCCCCGCCGCGCTTGTGCTCGCGCGCGTACGGGTCGAGATAGAACTGTCCGCGCAGATTATTTTCGCCGTCCCGGATTTCAAAAAAGCGCACGTCCGCGTGCCAGACCTCGACGTTTTTGACCTCATGGATGCTCAGCCCATACAGGCGCTCGACCACCGCAAACATGCCGGTGAGCACGCGCGGCAGGGGAAACCAAGGGCGCAGTTCCTCCTGCGACACGGCGTAGGTGTGCTGGCGCAGTTTTTCCGAGTAATAGGCCACGTCCCAGGCCTCCAGGGTTCCGGCCCCGTGGCGCTCGCGCGCGAAGCGCTGGAGTTCACGCAGTTCGCGCTCCGCCACCGGTTTGGCGCGGCGCGCGAGATCATGCAGGAAGTCCAGCACCTGAATGGCGCTCCTGGCCATTTTTTTGGCCAGCGACAGCGCGGCGAAGTGGGGGTAGCCCAGCAATTGCGCCAGTTCGTGGCGCAGGCTCAATAATTTTTCCATCAGCGGCGCGTTGTCCCAGCGCCCCGCGTGCGGTCCCTGGTCGCTTGCGCGCGTGATGTAGGCCTGATACATCTCAGCCCGTAATTCACGGCTGTCCGCGTATTTCAGCACCGGCGCATACGACGGATAATCGAGCGTGAATACCCATCCGGCGAGATTCTTCTGTTCGGCCGTCTGTCTGGCGAGCGCGCGCGCCGTGTCCGGCAGCCCCGCGAGCAATGACCCATCCGTCACCTGTTTGCGCCAGGACTGCGTGGCGTCGAGCACGTTTTCCTCGAACTTCGCGGTGAGCGCGGACAGTTCCTGTTGAATCGCCTTGTAACGCGCCTGCTGGTCCGGGGGAAGCGCCACGCCGGAGAGGTGGAAGTCGCGCAGCGCGTTTTCTATCACCTTTTTTTGCGCGCCGCCAAGTTGAGCGTATTCCGGTCCCTCTGCAATCTGTTTATAGGCTTCATAAAGCTGTTTGTTCTGCCCCATCCAGGTGGCGTAATCGCTCAGCTTGGGCAGGCAGGCATTATAGGCGGCGCGCAGCTTTTCCGAGTTCATCACCGCGTTCAAGTGGCTCACCGGCGACCAGGCGCGGTTCAGGCGCTCGTCCAGCGCCTCGATAGGCGCAATCAGCGTGTCCCAGGTGTACGTACTTGTGTCACGCAGAAGTTTCCCGATTTGCACACGGTTGTCCGCCAGCAGGAAATCTATCGCCGGTTCGACGTGCTCCGGCCGTATTGCCGTGAAGCGCGGCAAGCCTGTGCTGTTAAGAAGTGGATTATCCATCATGAATAGTTATAGGCTGCGGCGTAAGGATTCAATGACCGGCGTAGTCTCCGGGCGCACGCCGCGCCAGATATAAAACGATTCCGCCGCCTGTTCCACCAGCATCCCCAGGCCGTCCACGGATTTGGCCGCACCGTGCGTGTTGCCCCAGCGCACGAACGCGGTGGGTGCGGCGGCGTACATCATATCGTAGCACCAGGCGCCCGGCGCGAGCGCGTCGTCAGGCAGCGGCGGCACGCTGTTTTGCAGGCTGGCCGAGGTGGCGTTGATGACGAAATCGAATTGCTGTCCTTGCAGCGCCTCGTAACTCCCGCCTTCCGCGGGACCGAGGGACTGAAACGCGCGCGCAAGCTCCAGCGCCTTGTCCGGCGTGCGGTTGGCGATAAACAGGCGCGCGGGCTTTTGCTCCAGCAGCGGCCCCAGCGTGCCGTGCGCCGCGCCGCCCGCGCCGAGCAGCAGCACGCGCCGGTCGGCTATCCGCCCGTGGTGATTGTGCACAATATCGCGCACCAGTCCCGCGCCGTCGGTATTGTCGCCGAAGCGTTTGCCGCCGCCTTTAAACAGGATGGTGTTGACCGCCTGCGCCAGGCGCGCGCGCGCGCTCAACTCGTCGCACAACGCATACGCCTCCTGCTTGAACGGCAGGGTGACGTTCACCCCCTTGCCCCCGGCGGCCTCGAAATTGCCCACCGCCTGCGCGAAGCCGCCGGTGTCCACCTGTATCGCGCTGTACTCGATTTTGTGGCCAAGCTGGCGCGCAAACGCCGCGTGGATAAGCGGCGACTTGCTGTGCGCCACCGGATTCCCCAACAGCGCGTAGCGGTCGGGTTTGGATGTGAAGTCGAACAGGGAGGACACTATGAGTACCCTGGAAAATCAAATAGCCCGATACTTTACTGGATTCCCGCCTGCGCGGGAATGACGAAGGGATTAATCAGAGGCGCTGGAGGCGCAAGACCTTTACTTTCCCGCGCGCAGCCACTCCGCCGCGCGCCTGGCGAAATAGGTCAATATGCCGTCCGCGCCCGCGCGCTTGATGGAGAGCAGGGATTCCATCACCACCGCCTGCTCGTCCAGCCAGCCGTTTTGCGCCGCGGCCATGAGCATCGCGTATTCGCCGCTCACCTGATACACAAACGTGGGTGCGCCGAACTCGTCCTTCACCCGGCGCACGATGTCGAGATAAGGCAGGCCCGGCTTGATCATCACCATGTCCGCGCCTTCGGCGAGATCGAGCGCGACCTCCCGCAAGGCTTCATCGCTGTTGGCGGGATCCATCTGGTAGGTGTATTTATTGCCCGCGCCGAGATTGGCCGCCGAACCCACCGCGTCGCGGAACGGGCCGTAAAAGCTCGATGCGTATTTGGCCGAATAGGCGAGAATGCGCGTGTGGATGTGGCCCCTGGATTCCAGCGCTGCGCGTATCGCGCCGATGCGCCCGTCCATCATGTCCGAGGGCGCAACGACATCCGCGCCGCTTTCCGCGTGCGACAGCGCCTGTTTCACCAGCGCTTCGACCGTTTCATCGTTCAGCACATAACCGGTATCGTCTATCAACCCGTCCTGACCGTGGGTGGTGAACGGGTCGAGCGCCACGTCGGTAATCACACCAAGGCCGGGAAACTCCTTTTTCAACGCCCGCACCGCGCGCTGCGCCAGCCCCTCCGGATTCCACGCCTCTTTGGCATCGAGCGATTTTTTCTCCGGCGGCGTGACCGGAAACAGCGCCAGCGCCGGAATACCGAGTTGCGCCAATTCCTCCGCCTCTTTCAGCAGTTGGTCAACACTCACGCGCTCAATGCCGGGCATGGAAGCGACCGCTTCGCGCTTGTTTTTCCCCTCCAGCACAAACACCGGATAGATGAGATCGTCCGCCGTGAGCGTGGTCTCGCGCATCAACCGGCGGCTGAAATCATCGCGCCGCATGCGGCGCAGGCGCACTTGAGGGAAACGGCCGGGATTCTGATCTGGAATGGTCATTTAGTCCCTCGATGTTTTACCAAATTCGCTTCACGCCGTATTTTTGAAACACGGCATCGGCTGAAACAATTGCCAGTTTTTCTTCTCTGGCCTGCGCCACCAGCAGGCGGTCAAAGGGATCACGGTGGTGGAAAGGCAGGGAGGCGACCTGCGTTACGTGACGAAAGCCGATCTCAAGCCGGTGGAATCCATTGATTGAAAGCTGCTCCGGGATGAAGCGCTCAATCACGCCCGACAATTTGAGTTTACCAAGGCTCAGTTTGATTGCCATTTCCCAGCAGCTCACCAGACTCAGGAAGCACTCGTTGCCGGGATTGGCCACCGCTTGCCGCGCTTTCCTGGAAAGTTCCGGTGCATCTTCCACCCACCAGAGAAACGCGTGAGTGTCGAGTAAAAGACGCATCAGGTGTAATCCCTGAAGTCTGCCGGGGTGGCGTCAAAGTCCGGCGCCACGTAGAGAATCTGGCCTTTTCCTGAGCCAGGTTTGCGCCGCAGCCGCAGCCGCTCCACCGGCACCAGCTTGACCACGGGCTTGTTATCCTTGGCAATCACCACCTCTTCACCCAACATGGTCTTCTGCACCAGCTCAGAGAAGCGGGCCTTGGCCTCGGCTATATTAAACTTTGCCATTCATCTCTACCTCATAATATAGTCATGTTAAATGGCTATATTAATGGTGTCAAGCGCGGCCTTGATGGGTATCTCTCATTGCAAGTAAACGGAATGAATCAAGCCCCCCGGAGACATGACCATTCAGGTCACATTTGGACCTGAATGAGTAGCTGTTTTAGCCGGAAAGACCTGGGAATATCCCGTTGACGATAGCCAAACAGTACGTGCTTGTCAATAAAATTTATTTAATAACAATGAGTTATATGTATAACACGGCCCGATTCCGGCGGACTGGCATGATTTCTGCCGTAATTATTGTGTCAAACGTCTCTTTCGCCTCATGTGCCGTATCGAAAGGGGGCCGAGACAAACTTTAAAAACCACGGAGGAGATCAACATGAACAAAATACAACGGGGCTTTACCCTTATTGAACTGATGATCGTGGTCGCCATCATCGGCATCTTGGCGGCGGTGGCGATTCCAGCGTATCAGGACTATACGGTACGCGCACGAGTAACTGAAGGACTTAGTTTGGCTGCCTCCGCAAAGACTACGGTTGCCGAAAATGCCGCCGCAGGAGCAGCTAGCTTGTCGGCGGGATGGACTGCGCCCAGCGCTACCGATGCTGTTACCTCGATAGGAGTCGGCGCTGACGGGACAATCACGATCACTTACACTGCAGCTGCAGGTAATGGAACGATGACCTTAGTGCCTACTTCGGGCGGCGCAGCTCTCGTTGCAGGTACTCCGCCGGCTCAAGAAATCAACTGGAACTGTACCGGTGGTACCTTGGCGGACAAATATCGCCCCAGCAACTGCCGTTAATAGACTAGATAGTTTGCAAGCTGTAGCGCGTAGGATGGGTGAAGCGTAGCGTAACCCATCACAACAAGCACCGTTGGGCTGACTGCGGTAAGCCCAACCACTCAAAGCCCCTCTCACGAGGGGCTTTCTTTTTCCGCCTCGCGCTTCATTCTTGTATAATCCCCTGTAACGTTGCCTTACGGATGTAGGGCTTAAGTTCGCGGGGACTGTCATTACCAATCACAAAATTAACGTCCAGCTTGTCATCTGCGCCCTGGGCAAGGACCGGGTAGGGCTGTTCAAGGAGCTGGCCCAGGGCATACTGGACAGCGGGTGCAGCGTGCTCGACAGCCGCATGGCGGCCCTCGGCAGTGAGTTTGCCGCGATGCTGCTGGTGGCGGGAAACTGGAACAGCATCGCCAAGCTGGAGGGGGCGCTGCCCGCGTTGCAGGACAAGCTCAAGCTCACCCTCACCAGCCGCCGCACCGAGGCGCGCCCCGCTGAGGGGAATCTGCTGCCCTACATGGTGGAGGTGGTGACGGTGGACCGCCCTGGCATTTTGTACCGCCTGGCGGAGTTTTTCGCCAGCCGCCAGATCAACATCGAAGACCTGTACACCGCAAGCTACACCTCGACGCACTCGGATACCACCATGTTCAACGTGAATATCACGGTGAATGTCCCCGCCGATGTGCACATCGCGGGTTTGCGCGAGGAGTTTTTGAATTTGTGCGATGAATTGAATCTGGACGGGGTGCTGGAGCCGTTGAAGCGATGAAAATCCCCCATATCCCTTTGCAAAGGGGGGTTCTCCAAAAGAGTAGGGAAGCTCTGATTTTTTCGTCATTCCGGGCGGAGCGAAGCGCAGACCCGGAATCCAGTGCTGTAAGTTCAACGGCTTGCTGGATTCCCGCTGGAGCCTGCCCTCGACCTGATCGGGGGCGGGAATGACATCCCTCTAATAAACCAGAGGTTCCGTAGGATTTTCTCTGTCTCCCTTTGCAAAGGGGGGTAGGGGGATTTAAGCGGCCGATAACAGATTGAGCGAGGTGACGTATGAGTAAGGCGGTCATTGGCAAACCCGCCCCCGATTTTGAATTGCCCGCCACCGGCGGGAAGACCTTGAAGCTCAGCGCGTTCAAGGGCGGCAACGTGGTGTTGTATTTTTATCCCAGGGACAACACGCCCGGTTGCACCCTGGAGGGGCAGAATTTCCGTGACGAGCAGGCCGGGTTTAAAAAGCTCAACGCCGTGGTGCTGGGGGTGTCGCGCGACAGCGTGAAGTCGCACGAGTTGTTCAAGAACAAGGAGGGCTTCACCTTCGATCTGCTCTCCGATGAGGATGAAAAGGTCTGCAAGCTGTATGATGTTATGAAGTTAAAAAATATGTACGGCAAACAGGTGACGGGTATCGAGCGCAGCACGTTTTTGATAGACAAGAAGGGCGTGTTGCGCAAAGAGTGGCGCAAGGTCAAGGTGGACGGGCATGTGGACGAGGTGCTGGAGGCGTTGAAAGCGCTGGGTGATTAGCGCCTGTAATAGAATTTATGCCCAGAAAAGAGGTCAGCGGAAAACGCATCTTTGTGCTCGACACCAACGTGTTGATGCACGATCCCACGGCGATCTTCCGCTTTCACGAGCACGACATTTATCTCCCCATGGTGGTGCTGGAGGAGCTGGACGCGAGCAAGAAGGGCGTGTCGGAAGTGGCGCGCAACGTGCGTCAGGTGAGCCGCTTCCTTGCCGATCTGATGGCCGCCGCGAGCAAGGAGGAGATAGACCAGGGGTTGCCCTTGCCCGCGTTCAATCATACCGGCAAGGGCGTGGAGGCGGCGCGCGGCCGGTTGTTTTTTCAAACCCGTCCGCTGCTCAGCGGCGCGCACGACAGCCTTGCCGGCTACAAGCCGGACAACAACATCATCGCCACCGCGTTCGCGTTGCAGAAGGAGTATCCCGACGCTGCGGTGATACTGGTTTCCAAGGACATCAACCTGCGCATCAAGGCGGCGGTGCTCGGCATCTACGTCGAGGACTACTACAACGACCAGGTGCTGGATGATGTCAATCTGCTGTTCAAGGGTTACGTGGAACTTCCCGCCGATTTCTGGGAGCGCCACAGCAAGGACATGGCCTCGTGGAAGGAGAGCGGGCGCACCTTTTACAAAATCACCGGGCCGCAGGTGCAGGAATGGCATCCCAATGAGTTTCTCTACAGCCCGGGCGACGGCGGTTTCGAGGCCATCGTGCGCCGGCTCGATGGACAAAGCGCGACCATTGAACTGATCCGCGACTATCAAAGCTCGCGCCACACGGTGTGGGGCATCAATGCCTTGAACCGCGAGCAGAACTTCGCGCTCAACCTGCTTATGGATCCGGAGGTGGATTTTGTCAGCCTGCTGGGCGTGGCCGGGAGCGGCAAGACCCTGCTCACGCTCGCCGCGGGGCTGGCGCAGGTGCTGGAGGAAAAGCGCTACGGCGAGATCATCATGACGCGCGTCACCGTGCCGGTGGGCGAGGACATCGGTTTCCTGCCCGGCACGGAAGAAGAAAAGATGACGCCGTGGATGGGCGCGCTGATGGACAACCTCGAAGTACTGACCAAGTCCGACGTGGGCGGCGACTGGGGACGCGCCGCGACCAACGACCTGCTGCGCAACCGGATCAAGATCCGCTCGCTCAACTTCATGCGCGGGCGCACATTTTTGAACAAGTTCATCATCCTGGATGAGGCGCAAAACCTCACCTCCAAGCAGATGAAGACGCTCATCACGCGTGCCGGCCCCGGCGCCAAGGTGGTGTGCCTCGGCAACGTGGCGCAGATAGACACGCCGTATCTCACCGAGACCACATCCGGCATTACCTATGTGGTGGACCGTTTCAAGAACTGGCGTCACAGCGGGCACGTGACGCTCACCCGCGGCGAACGCTCGCGCCTGGCGGATTATGCTTCGGAGGCGCTGTAAGGCTCGCACAGCGCAGTTGCCAAATGGCGCGGTTTCCGTTATACACCTTGCTCAAATACTCCACAAAAAGGAGGCGTCCATGGCTGCCACACGGAACTGGGGTTGGGTGCTGTTGCTCGGCGGCGCGGCGCTCGTTTTTCTTGCGTTGTATATTTCCGATTCTTTAATGTTGTTGCAGTCCTCATTGCTGCACTTCGTCGAGCATATGCAGATGCTGTGGGCCGACATGGCGCTTATGCCCAGAGTGGCGCTGGCGTTGGGCGTGCTGGCGCTGCTGGCCGGGGTGCTGGTAATGGTTTTCCACGGCAAACGCGCGAGGCGTGACATCTGGCATTGAAGCGGCTGTCTATTCCACGGAGAGAATGAACCGCCATTGCCGTTCAGTGAGCGGCATCACGGACAGGCGGGAGCCGCGTTGCACCAGGGGCAGATCGCGTAATTCAGGGTAGTTCTTGATCTCGCGCAGGCTGACGAGCCGCTTTAAATCGCGCACAAAGCGCACGTCCACACGCTGCCAGCGCGGATTCTGCGGATCGCTCCTGGGGTCGAAATAGGGGCTCGTGGGGTCAAATTGGGTGGCGTCGGGGTAAGCGCTTTTTACGATTTCCATCATGCCCGTAATGCCCGGCGCGGGACAATTGGAGTGATAGAAAAACGCGCGGTCGCCCACGCGCATTGCGCGTAAAAAATTGCGCGCCTGGTAATTCCTCACTCCGTCCCACGGCTCAATCCGGCGTTGTTTCAGATGCTCGATGCCGAAGACCTCGGGTTCGGATTTCATCAGCCAGTAACGCATTCCCTTATCATAACGCAAGATGGGGTTTTGTCCGCGCCTTTATTCCGTTACACTTTAAACCATGGCTCACAAGAAACCCTCATTGCACGCCGTACAGGAACGTTCCAGTGCCCCCTCCGTTGCGGCCGATGACGCCGCATTGCAGAAACTCGCGCTGGCGGTGATTGAAACCGAGGCCGCAGCGGTGAGCGCGCTCGCCGCGCGTGTGGGCGAAGCGTTTATCCGGGCTTGCCGCCATATGCTCGCCTGCGAAGGACGCATCGTGGTTACCGGCATCGGCAAGTCCGGGCACATCGGCAGCAAGATCGCGGCCACGCTGGCCAGCACTGGCAGCCCGGCCTTCTTCATGCATCCGGCCGAGGCGAGCCACGGCGATCTTGGCATGATTACCGGCAGGGACGTGGTGCTGGCGCTGTCCAATTCGGGCGAGACCGACGAACTGACCACCATCGTGCCGCTCATCAAGCGGTTCGGCGTGCCGCTCATCGCGCTGTGCGGCAACCCCGGCTCCACGCTGGCGCGTATGGCCGATGTACATATAGACGTGAGCGTGAAGCAAGAGGCCTGTCCGCTCAATCTCGCCCCCACCTCCAGCACTACCGCCATGCTGGTTATGGGCGATGCGCTGGCGGTTTCGCTGTTGCAGGCGCGCGGTTTCACCGCGCAGGACTTCGCGCGCTCCCATCCCGCGGGGCGTCTGGGGCGGCGTTTGCTGCTGTTGATTGACGACATCATGCACACCGGCGAGCGTATCCCCAAGGTGCGCGAAGACGTGAAGCTCAGTCAGGCGCTGGTGGAGATGACCAAAAAGGGTCTGGGGATGACCACGATCGTGGACGCGCACGGGCGTCTCGCCGGGGTGTTCACCGACGGCGACCTGCGCCGCACCCTGGATCACGGCATGGACGTGCACGCCACACTCGTCGCCGACGTGATGACGAAGAACTGCAAGCGCGTGAACGCCGGCATGCTCGCCGCGGAGGCGCTGCAACTGATGCAGAAACACAAGATCAACGCCCTGCCGGTGGTGGACGCGGAAGGCAAAGTCGCCGGCGCCTTCAACATGCACGACATGCTGCGCGCGGGAGTGGTTTAATTAAGGCAGTATCTAGTAGCTAGTGGCGAGTAGCCAGGTACCAATTTTTCCTCGCCACTCGCTACTGGCCACTCGCCACTGTAACTATGCAAGACATCCTCGACAAGGCCTCCCAGATCAAATTGGTGGTGTTCGACGTGGACGGGGTGCTGACCGACGGCAGCCTGTATCTCGCCGACGACGGCCAGGAGTACAAGGCGTTCAACTCGCGCGACGGGCACGGCATGAAGATGTTGCAGGCCACGGGCGTGACGCTCGCGGTGATCACCGGACGCACTTCCAGGGTGGTGGATCATCGCATGGCGAGCCTGGGGATAGAACATGTGTTTCAGGGGCAGCGCGATAAATTGCCCGCGTTCGAGGCGCTCATCGCCAGGCTCAAGTTGCGCATGGAACAGGTCGCGTTTGTCGGCGACGACGTGGTGGACTTGCCGGTGCTGCGCCGCGTGGGGCTCGCCATCGCGGTGCAGGACGCGCATCCCCTGGTCAAAAGCCACGCCCACTGGCAGACGCCGAGCAACGGCGGGCGCGGCGCGGCGCGCGACGTGTGCGAACTCATCATGCAGGCGCAGGGCAAGCTGGATGGGCAGTTCAAGGTTTACCTTTAAACTATACATGCCTTGATGTTGGGCTGGTTTAAGCGGCAGGGCTGGGGGGTGTTGGGGTGGCTGGCCGCGCTGGGGCTGTTGGCCTTGCTGACTCAATGGCTGCTTTACATCAGCGCTCCGCCCGATGACCGGCGCGCGGCGCGGCGCCACGTGCCGGACACCACCATGGACGACTTTGTCGCCACCGGCATGGGCGTGGACGGACGACCTGAGCACCGCCTGCGCGCGCAACGCATGCTGCACTATCCGGACGACGGCAGCACGGAATTCATCCAGCCGTTGCTCACCGTGTTTCAGGAGAATGCGCCGCCGTGGCAGGTGCGGGCGGAACGCGGCCTGCTGGCCAAGGACCGCGACAGCGTATGGCTGCAAGACGCGGTGCGCATCGAAAACCCCGAGGCGGAGCCCAGGCTCAGGTGGCGCCTGGACACGCGCGATCTGCACGTCAAGGTGGACGAGGAGTATGCCGAGACGGCCCGGCCGGTGACCATCGTGGGTGAGACCAGCGTCACGCACGCCGTGGGAATGAAGGTGTTTTTGAAGGAAGGCCGCGTACAGCTGCTTGCCAAAGTGAAAGGTACTTATGAAGTCAACACCGGACAAAAACCAAAAAACAGCCTGCCCAATGCGCCGCAGCCTTAAGGCAGCCCTGTTGCTGCTCGCGCTCGGCTGGGCGGGCGCGCCCGGGGCGTTGTCCACGGACAAGGACCAGCCGATCAATATCGAAGCGGATACCGCGGAGATAGATGACAAGAAAGGTATCAGCATCTACAGGGGCAACGTGGTGGTGACGCAAGGCACCCTACGGCTGGATGCGGACATCGTCACCGCTTATACCCCGGATAGACAACTGCAAAAGGTGGTGGCGGAGGGCAATCCGGCGCGCTACAAGCAGCGTCCCGACAAAAAAGACGAGGACATGCGCGCCAGGGCGCGGCGTATGGAATATTACGCCAACACCGGGCAGCTGATTTTGTACGAAGGCGCGCACCTCTGGCATGAGGGCAACGAGTTCAGCGGCAACCGCATCGAGTACGACACGCGCGCCGACGTGGTTCAGGCCGCCAAGGCGCCCACCGGCAAGGAGCGCGTGCAGGTGGTGATTCCGCCCAAGGGCAAGAACGCGTCGGGCGCGAAGAAGCCATGAGCAAACTTTCGGCCTCGCGCCTGGTCAAGCGCTACAAGGCGCGCGAGGTGGTGAACTCGGTGTCGCTGGAGGTGGGCAGCGGCGAGGTGGTGGGGCTGCTGGGGCCGAATGGAGCGGGCAAGACCACCTGTTTTTACATGATCGTGGGTCTGGTGCCCGCCGACGGCGGCGCCATCCACCTGGATGGTTTCGACATCACCGCCTACCCCATGCACGCGCGCGCGCGCCTGGGGCTGGGCTATCTGCCGCAGGAGCCGTCGGTGTTTCGCAAGCTTACCGTGGCGGAGAACATTCTCGCGGTGCTGCAACTGCGACCGGAGCTCAGCGCCGGGGAGCAGGAGCAGGAACTGGAGGAATTACTGCGTGAATTCCACATTACCCACCTGCGCGATAATCCGGGCTTCAGTCTTTCCGGAGGCGAGCGGCGGCGGGGGG